>JBAUKK010000046.1:0-18295 GCA_049577645.1 Candidatus Deferrimicrobiaceae bacterium | reverse complement strand
GATCAAGGAAGGCGAGTACCGGTTCGAAGTGTTCGCCGTTCGTCCCCCCGCGTGGATGGCCTCTTCCCTGCGAGCGGACGTATTGCTCATGGAAGGGATGCAGTTTCTCGACGAATATCCGATGTTGCGCGGGAAATTTCCGCCGGGGAAATTCCAGGTCGCCCGGAGGAGGGGGGTGCGGATCGACCCGTTGGCCCTGCCCGAGGAGGAGAGGGCGGTCTGGAACGTGGTCGACTATTCCCCCGACCCGTACCGTGTGTTCCGGAAGGCCTGCCTAGGCTGGTACGAGGGGCTTCGGGCCTTGTGGGGGCTCTGGGACAGGGGCCTGGTGGAAATCTCCGGGCTGGAAGAGGAGAGTCACGATGCGGGGGACGTGATCCGTCAGAGCATGTCCCGGAAATACGTAATCGGCTGCGGGCGGGCGGTGATATGGACATTAACGGCTGTCGTGGCGGGATTCTGGGTGTACACGGTTCTCCTGTCTCCCTCGGTAACCCGCATCCTGGCCGGATGGGCGAATTTCTTGCGGTAGGGAAGGGCGGGGAGAACGATGGAACCGAACATCCCGGGAAGGCACACGGTACGCTTCGATGATCCGGCGGTGCTTGCGAACCTGTTCGGCAGCCACGACGACCACCTGAAAATCGTGGAACAGTCTCTGGGGGTAACGATCCTCCCGAGGGGAAACGTGGTGACCGTCACCGGCGACCCGCTCCAGGTGGAGCTGTCGGAAAAGGTCCTGATGGGGCTGTACCGGGTTCTCCGGAAGGGAATCCCCATCACGTCCAACGACGTCGTGGCCGCGGTCAGGATCGTCCGATCGGACCGGAACGCGGAGGTCGCGGGCATATTCGAGGACGTGGTGTTCAAGTCCTCCCGCAACAAGGTCATCACCCCCAAAAGCGTTGCGCAGAAGAAATACCTCGACGCTATCCGCGATTTCGACATCGTTTTCGGCGTCGGTCCCGCCGGAACGGGCAAGACCTTCCTCGCCATGGCGATGGCGGTGGGGTTCCTGCTGCGAAAGAAGGCCAAACGGATCATCCTCGCGCGCCCGGCGGTCGAGGCGGGGGAGAAGCTCGGGTTCCTCCCGGGCGACATGGCCGAAAAGGTCAACCCCTATTTGCGGCCCCTGCACGACGCCCTGTACACGATGCTCGAGTACGAGCAGGCGGGAAAGATGATCGAGAGGGGAGTCATAGAGGTCGCTCCGCTGGCGTTCATGCGGGGAAGGACGCTCAACGACTCCTTCGTGATCCTCGACGAGGCGCAGAACACCACGTCCGAGCAGATGAAGATGTTCCTGACGCGGATCGGATTCGGCTCCAAGGCCGTGATCACGGGGGACATCACACAGACGGACCTTCCCTCGGGTCGCATCTCGGGGCTGAACGAGGCGCTCTCCCTCCTGAGAGGGGTGGAGGGGATCGAGTTCTGCTGGTTTACCGAGATCGATGTGGTCAGGCATCCCATCGTCCAGGAAATCATCAAGGCCTATGAGCGATACGAAAAACGGAGCCAGGAGTAGCAAAAACCCCGATCTCGCGGAAGGCACGGGAGCGCCGGTTCCGGTGCCCCGGGCAGCTCCCCGGTACCGGGTCAGCATCCGGCAGGACGTTCGGCCGGCCCCCTTCCACGGGGGTCTCCTCCGTCGACTCGTCCGCAGGGCGATAAAGATCCTGGCGGTGGAGGGGGCCGACCTCCGCATCCTGGTAGTGGAAGACGCGGAAATGGAGCGCTGGAACCGGACGTTTTTCGGGCGCGCGGGGACGACGACCGTGATCTCATTTCCCGAGGACGAGACGGGGAGGGCGCCCCCCTCCCGGCTTGCGGGGGACATCCTTCTTTCCGCGCGGGCCTGTCTCTCCCGCACGAAGAGCTGGCCGTGCTCGGGAGAGGAGAAGGTCTTTTACTTCATCGTCCATGGCATGCTCCACCTTCTCGGATACGATCATGGAAAGGGGAAAGCGGGAGCCGACCGGATGCGCAGGGAGGAAATCCGGGTGTACCGCTCCTGCCTGAAAGAGGGGAGAAGCCCCATTTGAAGGGAGTCTTTGGGGCAGAGAACGCCGGGGATTTCCTTTCCTTGAGAAGCTCCGTGCGGACGACGGTTTTGCTTGGCGCGGTTTTCTCCGCCCTGTACGCGGCGGGAATGCCGGGCTACGACGTTCCGGGACTTCCCTTCGTGTGCCTCGTTCCCCTCCTGATCCTGTCCACGACGTCCGCCAACGCCCGGCAGGCCGCGCGAAGGGGGTTTTTCGCGGGCACCCTCGCCCATCTCCTTCTCTTCTACTGGATCGCCTACACGGTGGCCGTACAGGGAAATCTGGGATGGCTCCTGGGGGGCGCTGCCGCCCTGCTTGTCTCGGCCTATCTCGGCGTTTACGTCTCTCTCGCCGCGATGATCGCCTACCGTTTCCGGAAACGGTTCGGGATCGCGGGATTGTGGGGGTTCCCCGCGGCATGGGTGTGCGTCGAGTACGGGAGGTCCGTCCTGTTCACGGGGTTTCCCTGGATGCTTCTCGGCTATGGACTCTCCGGTCATTCCCTGTTGCGGCAGGCGGCCGACCTGGCCGGCGTCTTCGGGCTGGGATTTCTCCTGGCAACCGTGAACGTATGCGTGTACCTGGCGGGCGCAAGAATCGCCCATGGAAACAGGAAGGGCGCCCTCTTCTCCCTCGCCGGCGCGACGGTTGTCGTCGGTATTCTCTTCGCATATGGCGCCGCGAAAACGCAGGGGGACCGAAGCGAACACACCGGCCCCGCCGTCCGGGTGGGAATCGCACAGGGGGGAATCGACCAGTCGGTCAAGTGGGACCCCGCGCACCAGAAGAGAACGCTCGAAATCTACGGGGCGCTGACCCGGGAAGCGGCGGAGAAGGGGGCGGAGGTGGTCGTGTGGCCCGAGACGGCAGCCCCGTTCTTCTACGGATGGGAACCGGAAATGAGCGCCGTGGTGGATGCCGCGGCCTACGAGAACCACGTTCCGATCATCTTCGGCGCCCCCTGGTTCGACCCGTCCGAAGGGGGGAAATACTACAACAGCGTGTTCCTCCTCGGAGAAAGGGGGATCGCGGAGGGCCGGTACGACAAGAGACACCTCGTTCCGTTCGGGGAATATATCCCCCTCCGGCGCATCCTCTTCTTCCTACGGAAGTTGACGGAGGGAGAGGAGGATTTCTCCGCGGGGAAGGACCCGGCGCTGTTCGTCGTCCGGGGGGAACCCGTCGGGGCGTCCGTCTGTTACGAGGCGGTCTTCCCGGGGATCATCCGGGAAAGCGTCCGCGAGGGCGCAAGGTGGCTGGTGAACGTCACCAACGACGCCTGGTTCGGGGACACGGTCGCGCCGTACCAGCACCTCGCCATGGCGAGGATGAGGTCCGTGGAACTGCGAAGACCGATGGTGCGGGCGGCGAACGCAGGGATAAGCGCCGTCATGGACGAGCGGGGGGAGGTGGTGGCGGAACTGGGGCTCTTCCGCAAGGGGGTCCTCATGGGGCAGGTCCATCCGCGCGGGGGAGAGACAATATATGCAAAAACGGGTGATTTATTCGCAATATCTTGTACTATAATAACTTTTTTACTACTGATGATCACCGGGAGAGGAACCCATGGCCACAGGAATTCTGGCAGATAAAACCGCCTCGATGGCATCCCGCTTCGACGATCTTCGAGGCTATCTTTGAGGTAGAACGCAAACAGGCCCGCCTGGCCGAGCTCGAGGCGGCAACATCGAAGGAGGGGCTGTGGGATTCCCCCGAAAAAGCGGAATCGCTCCTGAAGGAGAGCAAGGCCCTGGAGACGGTCCTGGCGAAATGGGCCGACATCGCGAAATCCCTGGAGGATCTCCGCGCGTACATCGAGCTCTACGATGAGACGCAGGACCCCTCCCTCGCCGCCGAGATCGAGCAGGAAGCCGATTCCCTGTCGGTACGCCTCGACGAAATGGAGATGGAGCGGATGCTCGGGGGGGAGAACGACGACAGGAACGCCATCGTAACGATCCACGCCGGCGCCGGGGGAACGGAGTCCCAGGACTGGGCGGAGATGCTTCTCCGCATGTACACCCGTTTCATCGACAGGAACGGGTTCGACGTCGAGATCATCGAGAGGCAGGCGGGAGAAGACGCCGGGATCAAGAGCGTCACATTGCTCGTGTCGGGGAATCATCCGTACGGATACCTGAAAGCGGAAAGCGGCGTGCACCGGCTCGTGCGGATCTCCCCTTTCGATGCGAACAAGAGACGGCACACGTCGTTCGCCTCCGTTTTCGTATCGCCCGAAATCGACGACGATGTGCAGATCCAGATCAACGAGTCAGACCTGAGGATCGACACTCTCCGGTCGAGCGGGGCCGGGGGCCAGCACGTCAACAAGGTAGAGTCGGCGGTCCGGATCACCCACGAGCCCACGGGGACCACGGTGCTCTGCCAGCAGGAGCGGTCGCAGCACAAGAACCGCGCGGTGGCGATGAAGATCCTCCGCTCGAAACTGTACGAGATCGAAATGCGCCAGCGGGCGGAAAAGGCCGTGGAGGCGCACAAGGCGAAAAAGGACATCGCCTGGGGATCCCAGATCCGGTCCTACGTTCTCGCCCCCTACCGCATGGTGAAGGACCACCGGACCGGGCACGAAACGGGAAACGTGGACGTCGTCCTGGACGGCGATATCATCGCATTCATCCGGAAATATCTTCTTGCGACGGGTGCGCAGGGCGAGCAGCGCACCGCGTAGCCGGAATACGCGCGACAGCGCGCCGGGACGGGACGGCAGGTCCCCGGGAATCCGGCGAACCAGCAACGGAGGAGGCCCGCGTGACGGAAGAGTGGAACGACCTCGTCAGGGAACGGATGCGGAAGGCGGACGAGGTCCGCCGGCGCGGCGGGAATCCGTATACGAACGACCAGCGGGTGGGGTGGACGACGGCCGACGCAATGCGTGCCGCGGAAGGCAAGGACCTGGCGAAGGAGGAGATCCGGGTCGACATCGCCGGCCGGGTCGTTGCCGAGCGGAACTTCGGGAAAGCGGCGTTCCTCGTGATCGCCGACCGGGCAGGAAAGCTGCAGGTGTACCTGAAGCGGGACAGGATCGGCGAGGAGGAGTACACCCTGTTCCGGGAAACGATGGACATCGGGGACATCGTTTGGGTCGAGGGGCCTCTTTTTCTTACCCGCACGGGAGAGCTGACCGTACAGACGGAGCGCTTCCGCCTCCTTACCAAGTCCCTCAGGCCCCTTCCCGAAAAGTGGCACGGGCTCTCGGACGTGGAAACCCGCTACCGGCAGAGGTACGTCGACCTGATCGTGAACGAGGGGGTGCGGGAGGTCTTTCGGCGCCGAAGCCGGATCATCTCGTTTCTCCGGAATTTTCTGGTATCGCGGGACTTCCTCGAGGTGGAGACTCCGATGATGCAGCCGATCGCGGGCGGGGCGGCCGCCCGCCCGTTCGTCACACACCACAATGCCCTGGACATGGACCTGTTCCTGCGGATCGCCCCCGAGCTGTATCTCAAGCGTCTTCTCGTGGGGGGGGTCGAGCGTGTCTTCGAGATCAACCGGAACTTCCGGAACGAGGGGATCTCCACGCAGCACAACCCGGAGTTCACGATGCTCGAGTTCTACCAGGCGTATGCGACCTATGAGGATTTCATGGGGCTGACGGAGGAAATGCTGTCCTCCCTCGCGCTTTCCCTCTTCGGCAAGACGACCGTGACCCTACAAGGGGAGACGATCGACTTCGCCCCCCCCTGGGAGAGGATGACGGTCGCCGGAGCGGTCGCAAGATACGGGAACGTGGCGGAGGAACGGCTTTCCGACCCGGCCTTCCTCGGGGAGACGGCCCGGGAGCTGGGGCTTCCCGTGAAAGAGGATGTCCCCGCGGGCGCCCTTCTGGCCTCCCTCTTCGAGGAGGTGGCCGAGCCGAGGATCATCGGGCCCGCCTTCGTCACGGAGTACCCCATCGAGGTGTCGCCCCTGTCCCGCGCGAGCGATACCCGCCCCGGGGTCGTGGACCGGTTCGAGCTGATCGTCGGGGGAAGGGAGATCGCCAACGCGTTTTCGGAGCTGAACGACCCCCGGGAGCAGAGGCGACGGTTCGAGGAGCAGCGAAAGGCCCGCGAAAGGGGGGACGAGGAGGCGCACGCGATGGACGAGGACTTCCTCCGCGCACTCGAATACGGAATGCCCCCGGCGGCGGGCGAGGGAATCGGGATCGACCGTCTGGTGATGCTCTTCACCGACTCTCCCTCCATCCGGGAGGTTATCCTCTTTCCGCAGCTCCGGAAGGAGGGGTAGCGCAGGGTGGCCCTCCCGGTCGAATACTTCATCGGCCTGAAATACCTCCTGGCCAAGCGGAAGCAGACGTTCATCTCCATCATCACCGCGATCTCGATTTCGGGCGTGGCGGTCGGGGTGATGGCCCTCATCATCGTCCTCGCCGTGATGAACGGTTTCGAGAGAGAGGTGAAAGACCGGATACTCGGAGCCACCGCGCACGTTCACGTGACCAGCCTGGAGGGAAGCGTCACCGACCCCTTCGCTCTCGCCAGGCGGGTTGACGCGATGGCCGGAGTCGTCGCGGCGAGCCCGTACCTGTTCTCCCAGGTGATGATCTCCTCGGGCACCGCGTCTTCGGGGGCAATCCTGCGGGGCGTGGACATTCCCACCATCGGGAAGGTGACGCGGCTCCCCCGGGACATACGGAAGGGGAGGCTTGAGGATCTTGCGAAGAAAACGGCTTCGGGTCTGCCTGGGATCATCCTCGGGAAGGAGCTTGCCGCCAACCTGGGCGTTTCGCCGGGAGACCTCGTGGAGGTCCTGGTCCCCGGGGGAAACATCACCCCGATGGGGGCGTTCCCGGGCATCGCGCGGTTCCGGGTGGCGGGCCTTTCCGAATCGGGGATGTACGAGTACGACTCCTCCTTCACCTACGTATCCCTGGAAGAGGCGGGCAGGCTCATGGGGATGGAAGGGCGGGCCACCGGGGTCGAAGTGAAGGTAGACGACATCTACCAGGCGGGACGGATCGCGACCCGCATCCGGGAGGAGCTCGGCTATCCCTACTGGGCGAAGGACTGGATGCAGAGCAACCGGAACCTGTTCTCGGCGCTGAAGCTGGAGAAGGTGGTCATGTTCATCATCCTCGTCCTGATCGTGATGGTCGCCGCCTTCAACATCATCAGCACGCTCATCATGGTCGTCATGGACAAGACCAGGGACATCGCCGTACTCATGACCCTGGGCGCCACGCGCAAGATGGTCCGCAAGATCTTCGCGCTCGAGGGGCTCCTGATCGGGCTGGCAGGAACCGTCGCGGGATCGATCCTGGGGACGCTTCTGTGCTATCTCCTCCGCCGGTACGAGTTCATCCGGTTGCCGAGCGACGTGTACTACATCTCCACCCTGCCGGTGGACCTTTCCCCGGAGATCCTGATCCTCGTCGGAGCAAGCTCGATCCTGATCTGTTTTCTCGCCACCCTGTACCCCTCGCGGCAGGCCTCCCTCGTGGATCCCGCGGAGGCGATCCGGTATGAATAGCACCGGGTTCCTCCGCGTCGAGAACCTTCACAAGGAGTTCCCGAAAAGGGGCGGTGTTATCGAGGTCCTCAAGGGGATCTCCTTCACGCTGGACCGGGGAGAGATGCTCGGCGTGGTCGGGGTATCGGGGGTCGGCAAGACGACCCTTCTCCAGATCGTGGGAACCCTCGACCGGGCGACTTCGGGGAGCGTCCTCTACGACGGGCGGGACGTGACGTCGATGCCCGAGGGAAAGCTCGCCGAATTCCGGAACCGGACCGTGGGTTTCGTTTTCCAGTTCCATCACCTGCTGCCCGAGTTTGACGCGCGGGAGAACGTGATGCTTCCCTGCCTGATCGCCGGGATGGCCCGGGAAGAGGCCGGGAAAAGGGCGGAGGACCTCCTCTCGGAGGTCGGGCTTTCCGACCGGGCAACCCACCGCATAGGGGAACTTTCCGGGGGGGAACTGCAGAGGGTGGCCATCTGCCGGGCGTTGGCGATGGGCCCGGAAATCCTCCTGGCCGACGAACCCACCGGAAACCTGGACAAGGAAACCGCAGGGAGCGTTGCCGAACTTCTCGGGGAGTTGAACCGGAGCAAGGGGCTTTCCCTGGTGGTCGTCACCCACAATGAAGAGCTGGCCGGGAAAATGCACCGGGTCCTGAAGATCGACGACGGGATGATAGTGCGGTGACCGCTTTACGGGTGACGGGGTTGGCTGTCGCGGCCCTCCTCGCGATCTCGGCGGTTTTCCTCCCGTGCGCCGGGGCAGACGGCTTTCCCGTTTTGGAAATCCGGGTGGAAGGGGCGACCCGGGTCGGGTCCGACGCGATTCTCCGTGTCATGGAGTCCCGCGTGGGCGAGGAGTTCGATTCCGCGAAGATCCGGGCGGACGTGAAAGCGGTCTATCGCATGGGATATTTCTCCGACGTGAAAATAGACGTGGAGGAGGAACCCGGCGGTCTTCGTCTGACCGTGCTCGTCATCGAGAAGCCGATCGTCTCCTCGATCGTCATCGAGGGGAACACGGAAGTGGAGGACGCCGAACTCAAGGCGGCGCTCACCATCAAGGAGCGCACCCTCTTCCAGGAGGAGAAAGTCAAGGAGTCGGCGCGCAAATTGCGGGAAGTCTATCAGAACAGGGGATATTACGATGCGACCGTCGAACCCTCCGTACAGGAGGAGGCGGACGGCTCCATCCGCGTCTCCTTCCGCGTGTCGGAAGGGGAAAAGCTCATGATCGAGAAGATCCGCATCACCGGGAACCGGTTTCTGGGGGAGAAGAAAATCCGGAAAACGATGGAAACACGCACGAAAGGCATCCTCTCCTTCATCACCGACTCGGGGACCTTCAAGAAAGACGTTATCGAGAACGATGTCCGGCGGATCGAGGCGCTGTACCAGAACAACGGGTTCCTGGACTCCAAGGTCTCCGATCCCGAGATCGGAAGGGAGCCCAAGGGACTGCTGGTGACGATCCACGTGTTCGAGGGGAGGCAGTACCGCGTGGGGGAGATCCGCTTCTCCGGGGAATCCGGACTGTCCGAGGGGGAGCAACGAAAGGCCGTGAAACTCAAGCAAGGCGATGTGTTCAGCCGAGAGACCCTTCTCTCGGACGTCCTCTCCCTGACCACGGCCATGAACGACAAGGGATACGCCCTCGCGATCGTCTCCCCCCTCGTGGAGAAGAGGAAGGAATATCCCCTCGCCGATGTGATGTACAAGGCGGAGAAGGGGGACAAGTTCCGGTTCGGGAAGGTGGAGGTGGCCGGAAACACCAAGACGCTCGACCGCGTGATCCGGCGCAACCTCGACGTGGCCGACGGCATGACGTACACCGCCACCGGGCTCAAACGAAGCAGGGAAAACCTCACCCGCCTCAGCTATTTCAAGGACGTCAAGATAAGCACCGCGCCCTCGGCGGTGCCTCGGGAAATGGACGTCAAGGTCGAGGTGCAGGAGGGTCCGACCGGGACCTTGTCGGGCGGAGTGGGGTTCAGCACCGTGGACAAGATCTTCGGCGTGGTCCAGGTGACCGAGAACAACCTCTTCGGAAAAGGCTGGAAGGCCTCCCTCAACTCCCAGTTCGGGGCCCGGAGGACGGTGTTCAGCCTGGACTTCCGGGATCCCTACTTTCTCGATTCCAACTTCAGCCTGCTGCTGAACGCCTACAACACGCGGACGGAATACATCGATTTCGACCGGAAGTCCACCGGCGGGCAGGCGGGCCTCGGGTATTCGTTCACCCGGAACACATCCGCCAGCCTGTCCTTCCGGCTCGACAGCGTGGAGATCATCGACCCCGGGGAAGCCATCTCCCCGATCCTGAAGGAAGAGTTCGCCAAGGGGACGCAGCAGACTCATAGCCTCACGCTCCACCTGGGGCGGAACACCACCGACAGGTACATCGACCCTTCGCGGGGAACCGTGCACTCCGCGACGGCGGAATACGCCGGAGGCCCCCTGGGGGGCGACTCGGACTTCGTGAAATACTTCCTGAACACGAAGGTGTATTACCCCGTCACGGAATCGACCGTCCTATCCGGGAACTTTCTGTGGGGGCACGCGATCAGTACGGTGGGGGGGAGGGTCCCGCTCTTCGAACGCTTCTTCCTGGGGGGCGCCTACAACATCCGCGGCTTCGAATCCCGGACCCTCTCCCCGAAGGATCCGAACACGGGCGAGCGGATCGGCGGAAACAAGGAACTGGTGGTGAACGTGGAATACATTTTTCCCCTCGTCGGCGAGCTCGGGTTCAAGGGGGTCCTGTTTTTCGACACGGGAAATACCTGGCGACAGGGGGATTGGCCGTGGGACGGCGAGGCGCTAAAGTATGCGGCAGGGATCGGCGTCCGCTGGTACTCCCCGATGGGGCCCCTGCGGGTCGAATGGGGATGGAACCTGAACCCCGGTCCCGGCGAAGACAAGCGCGTGCTGGAGTTCACGATCGGAACGGCATTTTAACCAGGAGGTACGGCGATGCACAAGAAGTTGATTCGAATTTTCGCGGCGGTGGCTGCGGCGGCCATTCTGGCCCCGGGGCCGGCATTTGCGCAGGGGCTCAAGGTGGCCGTGATCGACGTCAACAAGGTCCTGAACGAGTCCGAAGCCGGAAAGGTCGCGAGAAAGAAGATGGAGGACCGGTACGAGGAGCTGAAGAAAAGGATCGATGTGTTGAGCGAGGAAGCGAAAAAGATGAAGGAGGATCTCGATAAGCAGAAGATCCTTCTGAGCAAGGAGAAGCTGAAAGCCAAAGAGGAGGCCCTCAGCCAGAAAGTCGCGGAGCTGCGAAATGTCTCCCAGGAATCGGAGACCGAGATGCAGGGCCGCCAGAGGGACCTTACCCGCGATGTCCTCAAGATCGTCGAGGGGCAGGTGGACAAGATCGTGAAGGAAGATAAGATCGACCTCCTGCTCGAGAGAAGCAGCGGGGTCGTACACTTCGACCCCTCGCTGGATATCACCGCCAAGGTTCTGGAACTGGTGAACAAGGAGAAGCCTGGTGGGAAATGAGTTCCGCCTTTCCGACCTCGCGGCCCGGATCGGGGCGGCGGTGGTCGGCGGAGGAGATGTAGTGGTTTCCGGCATCGCCCCGATCGAGGAAGCGGGGCCGGGTCAGGTGACCTTTCTCGCGAACCCGAAGTACATCCGTTTCGCCAAGGATTCGAGGGCCTCGGCGATCATCGCGAGGGAACCCGTCCCCGGGGCGCAGGCGGCGTTCCTTGTTTCCGACAACCCGTACTACGCCTTCGCGTGCGCCGTCGAGACGTTCCATCCTCCGGCACGTCTTGCCCCCGGGATATCGGACAGGGCGGCCGTCGACCCGTCCTCCCGCCTCGGGACGGACGTGACCGTATCGCCGTTCGTTGCCATCGGGGAAGGCGCCGAGGTGGGTGACCGCACCGTCCTGTTCCCCGGCGTCTGCGTGGGGAAAGGGGTGGGCATCGGACCGGACTGCCTCGTATATCCCAACGTCGTGCTGTACCACGGCGTCAAGGTGGGTGCCCGCGTGATCCTGCACGCGGGGTGCGTCATCGGGAGCGACGGCTTCGGATTCGCCCCGACGGCCGAAGGGTTCCGGAAGATTCTCCAGGTGGGAACCGTCGAGATCGAGGACGACGTGGAAATCGGGGCGAACACGACCATCGACAGGGCGACGCTGGGCGTCACCCGGATTTGTCGGGGGGCCAAGCTGGACAACCTCGTCCAGGTCGCGCACAACGTGGTTATCGGCAGCGGCACGGCAATTGCGGCGCAGGCCGGAATCTCCGGGAGCACGCGGATCGGCAGCCGCGTCATGATCGGAGGACAGGCGGGGCTCGCGGGCCATCTCGAAGTGGATGACGGCATGATGCTGGGGGCGAAGTGCGGCGTCCCCGATTCGCTGCGCGCCTCGGTTTCCCGGGTATGGTCGGGTATACCGGCGATGCCGCATCCCACCTGGCTCCGGATGGCGGCCCTGCTGCCGAAATTGCCGGAGCTTTTCCGCCGCGTGAAACGGCTCGAGGAAGGCAATAAAACGAGGGGGGGGAAGTGACATGTTCACTGCGCAGGAGATCATGAGATTGCTGCCGCACAGGTACCCTTTCCTGCTCCTGGACCGGATCGTGGAATGGGAGCCGGGGCGGCGGATTGTCGGACTCAAGAACGTCACGATCAACGAGCCCTTCTTCACGGGGCACTTCCCCGGCTACCCCATCATGCCCGGTGTGCTCATCATCGAAGCATTGGCCCAGGCGGGCGGGTTCCTTGCTCTCAAGGCGATGGAGGACGAGGCGAAAATCGCCTATTTCGCCGGCATCGACAATTGCAAATTCCGCCGGCCCGTCCTGCCGGGTGACCAGCTCCGGCTCGAGTGTGCGGTCATCGCCCATAAGGGTCCGGTCTGGAAGGTGCACGGTCAGGCGACCGTGGACGGCGTCCTCGCCGCAAAGGCCGACCTTACGGCCTCCCTGGCGGATCAGATGGGGGAGAAAGGCAACGAAGGAGCGCTGCGATGATTCATCCGACGGCGATCATCGATCCCGGCGCCTCCCTCGGGGAAGGCGTGGAGGTGGGCGCCTACGCCATGGTCGGGCCCCGGGTGACGTTGGGGGACGGGTGCCGTATCGGTGCGCACGCGATCGTCGAATCCCACACCAGGGTCGGGCGGGGAACCCGCATCTTCTCCTTCGCCTCGGTAGGCGCCCCGCCCCAGGACCTCAAGTTCCGGGGGGAGGAGACCTGGGTGGAAATCGGCGAGGGGTGCACCATCCGGGAGTTCGTCACGGTGAACCGGGGAACCCTCACCGGCGGGGGTACGACCCGGGTCGGGAACGGCGTGCTTCTCATGGCCTATTGCCACGTCGCGCACGACTGCCACGTCGGCGACAGGGTGATCATGGCAAACGCGGCGACGCTGGGCGGGCACGTCGACGTCGGGGAGGGGGCGATTATCGGAGGGCTCGTGGGGGTCCACCAGTTCGTCCGCATCGGCTCGCATGCGATCATCGGGGCGCTTTCCGGAATTCCCCTCGACATCCCGCCCTACGTGACGGCGGTCGTGGCGCGCGGGCAGAAGGGGAGCGGACTGTACGGGCTGAACTTCATCGGCCTGAAAAGGAACCGGTTTTCGGAGCAGACGATCGCGGAGCTGAAAAAAGCGTACCGGATCCTGTTCCGTTCGGGTCTGCCGATGCGGGAGGCGCTCCGTCGGGCGGAGACGGAGACGGAGCCTCTCCCCGAAGTCCGGAATCTCCTGGAATTCGTCCAGTCCAGCAAACGAGGGGTGCAAAGGTAGCGAATGCTTCGGGCAGGCGTCATCGGCGTTGGATACCTCGGAAGACTGCACGCCCAGAAGATCGCGTCGTTCGACGACGTCGTGTTCGCAGGGGTCTGCGACGCCGACCGGGAGAGGGGGAAGGCGGTCGCGGAGGAGTTCGGGACCTCCTTTTTCGAAAATACCCGGACACTGCTGCGGGAAGTCGACGCGGTCTCCATCGCGGTGCCCACGACCGCCCATTTCCGGGTCGCCCGGGAGGCGATACGGGCAGGGGCCCACGTCCTCCTCGAGAAGCCGATCGCGGCGACCGTCCGGGAGGGGCGGACCCTGGTGCGGGATGCCGCCGAGCGCGGCCTCGTCCTCCAAATCGGGCACCTGGAGCGGTTCAACTCCGCGGTTATCTCCGCCACCTCCGTATTGAAGGAGCCCCGGTTCATCGAGTGCCACCGGCTCGGCTTGTTCGGGGGACGGGGCATGGACGTGGACGTGGTCCTCGACCTGATGATCCACGACATCGATCTCCTCCTCTCCTTCGTGCGGTCGCCCGTGACCCGGATCAACGCCGTCGGAGTGCCGGTGATCTCCCCGAACGTCGACATCGCGAACGCCCGGCTCACCTTTGCCAACGGATGCGTGGCCAACGTAACGGCAAGCAGGGTGTCCATGCGCAAGCAGCGCAAGATCCGGATCTTCCAGGAAGATGCCTACGTATCGATGGACTTCGTCGAGAACCAGATCCAGATCTACCGGCGGGTCTTTCCGGAGGGACCGGGGGGTCCTCCCGAAATCACCGGGGAAGTGCTCGAAACGGAGAAGGGCGACGCCTTGCGTGACGAGATTCGATCCTTCGTCGATTGTGCCCGGACCGGAGCCGCGCCGCGCGTTTCCGGGGAGGACGGGCTCGCGGCGTTGGAGGTCGCCTTCCGTATTCTTCGGAAGATGAGGCGCCGTTGACCCCGCCGGCCAAGACCCTGTTCATCCTCTGCGGGGAACCCTCGGGGGAGACGTACGCGGTGGGTGTCGCCCGCGCGTTCCGCAAGCGATTTCCCGCGGCCCCGATGGAAGGGATCGGCGGCGCCCGGCTGGCGGGCGAGGGGGTGCGCCTCCTGCAGGATTACGGGGAGCTCTCCGTTGTCGGGATGACCGAAGTGATCCGCCTCCTCCCGGCGATCGCCCGCGCGCTGCGCGCGGCAGTGCGCAGGGTGAAGAGCCCCGATATAGGGGCGCTCCTCCTCGTCGATTTTCCCGAGTTCAACTTCCGGGTGGGGAGAAAGGCGAATGCCGGAGGGGTTCCCGTGGTCTACTACATCCCCCCGCAGCTCTGGGCGTGGAGGGCGGGGCGGGCCGAGGAACTGGCCCGGTTCACAAGGGGCGTGGTCGTCCCTTTCCCCTTCGAAGAACCGATTCTGAAGGAAAAGGGGGTGAACGTCCGGTTCGCCGGTCATCCCCTTCTCGACGAGCTGGCTCCCTACTTCGACGCCCCCACGGCCGCAGGAACGTCCGGGATCCCGGAAGGAAAGCGGGTCGTGGGCCTGCTGCCCGGAAGCCGGCCGGGGGAGATACGCATACACTTCCCGTTGATGGTCGAGGCGGCCCGCAGGATCGCGGCCCGCTTCCCCGATGTCCACTTCGCCGTACCGCTCGCCGGGCCGGAGTTCCGGGAGGCGATCCTGGCGGGGTTGACGGAGAGCGCACTCCCTTTGACAATAGTGGAAAACGAGCGGTTTCTGGTGTTCCGGGGGATGAAGACCGCCCTTGCCGCCTCCGGGACGGCGACGCTGGAACTGGCGTTGCTCGGTGTCCCGCACGTGATCGTCTACCGGACGTCGTCCGTGACCTACCGGATAGGGAAGAGGATGGCCCAGGTCCCGTGGATCGGCCTGCCCAACATCGTGGCGGGGCAAAAGTTTCTGCCGGAACTGATCCAGGACCAATGCCGCCCCGATACGATGGCGCAGGAGATCGGTGACCTTCTGGCCGACGACGGAAAGCGGGAGCGACTGTCCGGGGCGTGCCGGGGACTGCGGGGAGTCCTGGCCGGGACGGGTCCGTCGGAGGCGGTGGTGGATATGCTTGCGCAGGAAGCGGGTGCGGTATGGGGATGACGGTCTACCGGCGCATGCTCGCCTATGTCCGTCCGTACACGCTGCGGCTCGTGCTCGCGATGGCGTTCATGATCATCGTGTCCTCCTTCCGGGGCGCGATCGCCTTTCTCGTAAAGCCCGCGCTGGACGATATCTTCATCAACAAGGATGCCACCCGGCTTGCCATCATCCCCCTGCTCGTCCTGGGGGTCTACCTGGTCAAGGGCCTGTGCGAGTTCGCCCAGAGCTATCTGATGAGCGGGGTCGGCCAGCGGGTTATCCGGGACATCCGCGACCACCTCTACCGCCACATGCAGTCCCTCTCCCTCTCGTTCTACATGAAGCATCCCACCGGCGTGCTGATGTCCCGGGTGACAAACGATGTCGGGCTCATGCAGGGGGCCGTGACGGAAGCGGTCACGGGCCTCATCAAGGACGTATTTTCCGCGCTCTTCCTCGTGGGAGTCATTTTTTACCGTGACTGGAAACTGGCGCTGGTCGCCCTCGTGGCGTTTCCCCTCGCTTTCTGGCCCATCGCCCGGTTCGGCCGGAAGCTCCGAAGGACGAGCATCCGGACCCAGGAGGTAACGGGGGGGCTGACCTCCCACCTGCAGGAAACGATCAGCGGCGCGAAACTCGTGAAGTCCTTTGGAGCCGAGGAGTACGAGGTGGACCGGTTCGCGACCCGCAACGACAAGCTGTTCCGCCTGAGCATGAAGGTGGTGAAGGTCCAGGCGATGACCTCCCCCCTCTCGGAGATGTTCGCGGGGGTGGGCGCCGCCGCGGTCATCTTCTACGGCGGGTACAGCGTCGTGAACGGCCGGAGCACGCCGGGGAACTTCTTCTCCTTCCTGACCGCTCTCTTCATGCTCTACGAGCCCGTCAAGAGCCTGTCCCGGATCAACAACGTGATCCAGCAGGGGATCGCCGCCGCCATCCGGGTGTTCGAAGTCCTGGACACGCTGCCCGACGTCAGGGAGAAAAAAGACGCGCCGGACCTGGCGGGAATCGAAAAGGGAATCGAGTTCGATCACGTCGATTTCCGGTATTCCGAGCAAGGGGAGTATATCCTGAAGGACATCGCCTTCCGGGTTCCTCCCGGCACGCTGTTGGCCATCGTGGGGTCGAGCGGAGCCGGCAAGACCACGCTCGTCGACCTGCTGCCCCGGTTCTACGATCCCCAGAACGGGACGATCCGGATCGACGGCACGGACATCCGGGACGTATCCCTTGCCTCGCTGCGCTCCCTGATCGGGATCGTCAGTCAGCACACGATCCTGTTCAACGATACCATTCGTAACAACATCGCCTACGGGATGCCGGACGCCTCGATGGAGAAAATCGAGGAGGCGGCTCGCAGGGCGAACGCGCACGGATTTCTCTCCCGGATGCCGGAGGGGTACGAGACGGTCATCGGCGAACAGGGACTGAAACTGTCGGGCGGCGAAAGGCAGCGCGTCGCCATCGCCCGGGCGATCCTCAAGGACGCTCCGATCCTGATCCTGGACGAGGCGACCTCGGCCCTCGACACCGATTCGGAAAGCGTGGTCCAGGAGGCGCTCGAACACCTCATGCGGGGAAGGACCACCTTCGTGATCGCCCACCGGCTCTCCACGGTCCGCAACGCCGACGTGATCCTGGTGGTCGAGGAAGGGCGAATCATCGAGAGCGGAGGGCACGCGGAGCTCCTGGCGCGGGAGTCGCGTTACCGCTCGTTCTACCTCAAGCAGTTCGAGGAGAGGAAATCCGGTGCGGAAGGCCGCCCTGGCAGCCCCTGAAAAGACAGGGAAGGCTTTTCTCCCGGGCAGCCGGGCGCATTTCCTGTACAACCTGGGCCTTGCCGGCGCCCTGGTACTGACGGCCCCTGCGTGGATCCCCTGGATGGGCTTCTCCGCGAAACGGAGGAGGAATTTTCCGGACCGCCTCGGGATCCGCCTCGACCGCTTCCCCCCCCCGGCGGGGAAGCACCGGGTCTGGATCCATGCGGTCTCGGTGGGAGAAACCCTCTCGGCGGTTCCCCTCGTACGCGCTCTCAAGGGACAGCTCCCCTCCGCGGAACTTTACTTCTCGACGGTAACGATTACCGGGCAGGAGGTGGCAGGAAAAGCGCTCGCCGGCCTCGTGGAGAAGACGTTTTTCTTCCCCTTCGACCTCCCCCGCATTTCCGGGAAGTTCCTCGACCGGGTCAGGCCGGACGTCGTGGCGATCCTCGAGACGGAGATCTGGCCGAACTTCCTCGGAGAGTGCGCGAAGCGGGGGATTCCCGTGGTCATCCTGAACGGGAGGATTTCGGAACGATCGTTTCGCGGGTACGGACGGGTGCGTTTCTTTTTCGCAAGAGTCCTCGAATGCGTTACCGCCGTCGCCATGCAGACGGAAGAGGATGCCCGCAGGATGATCGCCCTCGGCGTCGATCCGGCGAAGGTCACGGTCACGGGAAACATGAAATTCGACGTGGCTTTTTCCCTGGACTCCGATTCGCCTTTTCTTTCCTGGCTGCAAGGCGAGAAGGACAAGGGGACCGCATGGATCGTCGCCGGGTCGACACACGAGGGAGAGGAGGATGCGGTGCTTTCCGCGTTCTCGGATGCGCGTTCGGTCAACCGCTCGGCCCGCCTCCTGCTTGTTCCCCGACACCCCGAGAGGTTCGAGGCCGTGGTGGAGCTTTGCGGGCGGCGGGGCTGGGAAGTTGCGCGAAAATCGCGAATCGCTTCCGGGGAGGAAAAAGAAAACTCCTCTCCGGTCGTCGTCCTGGACACTGTCGGGGAACTGCTGGCCTCGTACGCAGCGGCGGACATCGCTTTCGTGGGAGGCAGTCTTGCGCCGAACGGGGGGCACAACATCCTCGAGCCCGCCCTGTTCGGGGTCCCTGCCGTCACGGGGCCCCACATGGAGAATTTCCGGGAAATCACCGAACTATTCACCCGGGGGGATGC
>JBAUKK010000045.1:0-6186 GCA_049577645.1 Candidatus Deferrimicrobiaceae bacterium | reverse complement strand
TTGCCCATCTCCGGCCGTTTCGTCCTGTCCCGGTTCCCTCCGCACCCGAAGACAGTGATCAGCCTCGCGCCGGCAAGCTCCCCGAGAGCGGCGAGCAGGCGGTCGAGCCCTTCGGGGGTGTGCGCGTAATCCACGAAAATGTGGATTCCCCGGTCGTTGGGGATCTCTTCCATCCTCCCGGGGATCGCCGGTAATTTCTCCACCCCGTCGCGGATCACCCCGGGATCGATGCCGAGCAGGATCGCCCCGCAGACGGCCGCCATGATATTGGACACGTTATAGTCCCCGATGATCCTCGCCCGAAGGTTGATCCTCCCCACGGGGGTGGAAAGGGAAAGACGGGTCCCCTCCCACGACATCTCCGCCGAGAGGGGATGCACCGTCCTCTCCCGGGAGAACCCGAAGGTGAGCGCGCCCGGAAACTCCTTCGTGAGCCTCGCCCCGTACGGGTCGTCCCCGTTCACGGCCAAGCCCGTCCGCTTCCCCCCCGCCGGAAGAAACTCCTTGAAAAACAGCTCTTTGGAATGAAAGTACGATTCCATGTCTCCGTGGAAGTCGAGGTGGTCGTGCGACAGGTTCGTGAACAGGCCCGCATCGAACCGCACCCCTTCGATCCTTCCCTGCGCCGTGCTGTGGGACGACACTTCCATCACGAGGTGGCTTGCGCCCGCGGACAATGCGGCCGCCATCACCTCCTGGAGTTCGTGGGGAAAGGGAGTGGTCAGTCCCGTCCGCAGAAACTCGCCCGCCAGACGGTAATTGACAGACCCGATCACGGCCGTCTTTTTCCCCGCGGCTTCGAGGATGGATTCGAGAAGGTAGGTGGCGGTCGTCTTCCCGTTGGTGCCCGTCACCCCGATGACCGTGAGGCTTGCCGAGGGGTCGCCGTAAAAGCGAACCGCCACGGCGGGAAGGGCCGCGGCCGTCGACCCCACCCGAAGACAGGGAAGGGGCGGGGAGGAAACCTCACGCTCGACGAGGGCCATCGCGGCGCCCGCCCGCGCCGCCGTATCGAGGAAGGAGTGGCCATCCACATACTCCCCGCGAATGGCGACGAAAAGGTCGCCGGGGCGTACCTTGCGGGAATCGATGGAGATCCCGCCGATCTCGAGCGATCCGAGGGCAGTCTCCACCGGTGTGATGCCTGCAAGAACATTCGCCAATCTCATCTTTCGCCTTGCTCCGCCCCGAAGGTCACGGTGCAGGCCCCGCCGGGGACGAGGGTCCCGCCGGGGCGGGGAGACTGGGCTCGGGCCAGGCCGGTACCGACCAGCCTGACCCGCACCGAATACCGGTCCATCAGGTCCACCACCCTTCCCATGCTCAAGCCATGGAGGTCCGGCATGACAAGGGAACTCCCTCCGGGCCCCATGGCCACGCGGGTCATCCGGACGCCCGGGGCCTTGGTCTCCTCCCGGGCCGCCGTCGCCGGTTCTTGCCCGACCGGCTCCGTGGGGGTGAGGCCCAGGTAATAGGCCGTCTTCACCGCGATCTGGTTGAAGGCGGGGGCGGCGACCACACCGCCGTACACCTCCCCTTTCGGTTCGTCGATGACGACGAGAATGAGGAATTCGGGGTCATGGAGGGGAAGGAACCCGACGAAGGAGGCGATCCGCTTGTCCGGGGAGTACCGGCCGGTCCCCACCTCCACCTTTTGCGCCGTCCCCGTCTTCCCGCCGACGAGAAATCCCTTGATGCGGGCCTCTGTGCCCGTACCGTCCTCCTGGACCACGCGCCCGAGCATCTCCCGCATCTGTGCCGACGTCTTGGGGGAAATCGTTCTCCTTAGCTCCTCCGGCTCGCCTCGGTAGACCACCCGCCCCTCCGGATCGGTGATCTCCTTCACGAGATACGGCTTCATCATCTTCCCGCCGTTCACCACGGAAGCCATCGCGTAGGCGAGCTGGAGAGGCGTAACCGCGATTCCCTGGCCGAACGAGACGGTAGCACGCCGTATCCGGCTGAACTTGTCGCGGGAAGGCACCAGACCGCGTGACTCTCCCAAAAGCTCAACCCCCGTCTTTGCCCCGAACCCGAAGGCCCGGATCATGTCGTAATACCGGTCGGGATCCATTTTCTCGCTGACCTTGATCATCCCGATGTTGCTCGAGAACTTGATCACCTCGGGAACGGTAAGCCAGCCGTACTTGTGGGTGTCGTGTATCGTACGGCCGGCGTACCGGTACGTCCCGTTCTCGCAAAAGATCCTGTCGCGGATCTTGATCGCGCCCAACTCCATCGCCGAGGCCAGCGTCAACACCTTGAAGGTCGAGCCCGGCTCGATGACGTCGGTTATGGCCCGGTTCTTCCTCGCTTCCGGCCGGGCCGAGGAAAGGCTGTTCGGGTTGAACGTGGGGAGACTCGCCATCGCGAGGATCTCCCCGGTACGGGGTTGCATGACAAGGGCCACCCCGCCGCGTGCCCGGTACTTCTTCACCGCCTCCATGAGCTCGGTCTGCGCCACGTGCTGGATGTTCCGATCGATGGTGAGAGACACGGAATGCCCCTGCGAATTGACTTCGATCGGCGTGTCCGCCGGAGCGATGAGGCGGCCCCGCGCATCACGCTCGCATACCAGGAAGGCGTTCTCCCCGCGAAGATACTTGTCCAGCGACAGCTCGACCCCTTCGATCCCGGCGCTGTCCACATCGGTGAACCCGATGACCGATGAGGCGAGTTCCCGGTTGGGATAGAAACGTTTCGGCTCCTCGACCGTGCCGATGCCGTTCGTCCCCCCGCCGCCTTTCCCCCGGGAAAGCGCTTCCCGCACCTCCCGGACGATCTCCTCCGCCATCGAGGAAGGCATCTGCCGCTTGACCCAGAGGAAATTCCTGTCCGAAGAGAATTGCTTGCGCAGTTGGGCGGCGGGCCGGGAAATCCGGCGGGAGAGTATCTTCGCGGCAAGCTCCGGCGAGGAAAGCTTGGACGGCTGGACGAAGATCGATTTCGTGGAGAGGCTTACGGCGAATTCGGTTCCGGTCCGGTCGAAGATCACCCCCCGCTTGGGGAGAAGCGGGATCTTGACGCCGTATTGCCTGGCCCCCCTCTCGCGGATCCCCTTGACGCCCAGCACCTGGATGTGAAACGCCCGGAAGACGATGAGACAGTAGACGCCTAAAAGCACGCCGAGGATGATCCGGGCGCGGGGGTTCATTTCACCCGGATGATTCTTTCCGTCTTCGGATCCACCATGCCGAGCTGGCCCCGGGCGATCGCCTCGATGCGCGCGGGACTCTTGAGCGTCAGAATCTCCGTCTTCAGGAGCGCCTGCTCATTCTGGAGAACCTGATTCTCCTCGCGCGCGACCGAAACGCCGTATCCGATCCGATAGCACATCCCCGACAGCCAGACGTTGAACAGAGCCACCGCGAGAAACAGGATGGCCAGCCCCATGAGTCCCCGTCTCCGGGTACCTTCGGGGAACACGGGCGCTTCCCGCCGGATTTCGGTGATCATGGCGATGCTGTTTCCGATCACGATCCTCCTCATCACCTTTCCTCCTGTATGGGTTTCCGGGCCGCACGCAGTTTGGCGCTGGCGGCTCTCGGGTTCGTTGCGATTTCCGTTTCTTCCGGAACTACCGGCTTGCGCGTGAGCACGTGAAGCGTTTTTTCCGTCCCCGATGACTGTGCCCGGAACGACACCTTCACCATCCGATCCTCCAGCGAGTGAAAACTGATCACCGCCGCCCTCCCGCCCGGGGCGAGATGAGAGGCAAAACGGTCGAGAAAGTCGGCGAGCGACTCGAGTTCCCGGTTTACGGCGATCCTAAGCGCCTGGAACACCCGGGTGGCCGGATGGATCGTCCTCGGCCACGCGTTCCGGGGGATGGCCGATTTGACCAGATCCGCAAGCTGGGAGGTGCGCTCGATCCGTTCCCTCTGCCGCTGCGCAACGAGGACACGCGCGATCCGCCGCGAATATCTCTCCTCCCCGAACCGGAAGAAGATGTCGGCCAGCTCCTTTTCGGTCGAGCGCCGAAGGATCTCGCGCGCGCCGGGGCCGCCCGTCCCGGGATCCCGCCGCATGTCCAGGGGGCCGTCGCTGCGGAACGAGAACCCGCGGGAAGGATCGTCCAGCTGCGGGGAGGACATCCCCAGGTCGAGCAGTATCCCGTCGAACATCCGTCCTCCCGCCGCCTCGCGCAACCGGGCGAGGTCGGAGTAGTCGGACCGGACCATCCGGACCCAGGGAAACCCGCGGAGGCGCTCCGAAGCCATCGAAAGCATCGAAGGGTCGTCGTCGGCGCAGACGAGAAGGCCCGTGGGCCCTAATCTCTCCGCGATCTTTTCCGCGTGTCCGCCCGCGCCCGCGGTCCCGTCGAGGAATACCTCTCCGGGAACGGGGGCCAGCAATCCCAACGTCTGCTGTAAAAGAACGGGGACGTGACCGTTCGCCACACCCTATATCCCGAGGGAATCGATCTCCCGGGCCAGTTCGGGATCCTCGAATCCTTCCTTCTCGAACCTGCTGACTTCCACATCCCATCGTTCCCGGTCCCAGATTTCGAACCGGTTCGGCATCCCGAGGATGACGACCTCCCTGTCGAGGCCCGCGTAGGACCGGAGCGAGGGGGGGATCAGAATGCGCCCCTGCTTGTCGGGCGTGACCTCGACGGCCCCCCCGACAAAAAACCGGACGAATGCGTTCTTCTTCCTATTGACGCTTGAGACCTTGCTGGCGAGCTTTTCCTCGATCCTTTCCCATTCCCCGGCGGGGTAGGCGTAAAGACACCCCGAGTAATTGGTGATCACGACGGTTTCCAGGCCTGTGTCGGAGAGCTGCTCCCGGAACCGGGAAGGGATGTTTACCCTTCCCTTGGGGTCGATGGTATATTCGAACCGTCCGCGGAAAATCATATTGGCCGATTAACCCACCTTTCCCCACAATTACCCACTAGCGGCCATTTTATAGAACGTTTCCGTCGTGTCAAGCATTTTTATGGAAAATTCGAGCAGATGTTTTGGAACAAAAAATCCTTCCACCACAGGGAAATACGGTATTTTGGCAGGGGAAAAAGGATGAGGAGACCGTAAGCCGGGTTCTGTGCGCGGAATCCCCCGCGTACGGCCATTTCTCTAGGACGGACGTTTCCGCCCGCCTCCAGCGACCTTGACCCGAGGGCTCCGGGCGGGCCGCCCTTCCCCCGCGGTCTTTCTCGCGGAGTTGCCCTCCTATTCGGTCTTGCTCCGGGTGGGGTTTGCCATGCCGCGACGGTCGCCCGGCGCGCGGTGAGCTCTTACCTCACCTTTTCACCCTTGCCGCCCGGCCGTAACCGGCCGGATGGCGGTGTCTTTTCTGTGGCACTGTCCTCGGGGTCGCCCCCACCGGGGATTACCCGGCACCCTGCCCTGCGGAGCCCGGACTTTCCTCCCGCCCTCCAACGCTTCCGCAACGGAGGGCCGGCGGCCGACTGGTCTCCTCAAGCCTCCTGTAAATGAGCGTCGATCGCGCGGTTGGCCAAACGGTCGGCGACCTGGTTTTCCCCGCGCTCTATGTGCAGTATACGCGCCCCGGGAAATCCACGCAAACGCCGGCAGGCCTCCTGGTACAGGGGCCTTAAGAGATCCGATTTGACGCGGTATTCGCCGTTCAGCTGCCGGACGAGAAGCTCCGAGTCGGACAGGATCGTCAGCGAGGAGGGGGAAAGATTCTCGGCCTCCGATAGGGCCAGGAGGAGGGCGCGGTACTCGGCCACGTTGTTGGTGGTCTCCCCGATGTACTCGAAACGTTCGATCGGGCGCGCTTCTCCGTCCACTTCAAGCACCACCCCGATCCCGGACGGTCCGGGATTCCCCCGGCTCGCGCCGTCGGTCCGGGCCGTGACCGCCTTCCCCTTCATCCGCCGGCCTGCTCCGCGGCGTCCCCCTCGAAATAGATGATCCGGTTGCAGTTGGGACAGGAGTAGATCCTGTCTTCGCGCTGGAGGAGGTTGAAGAGCTGGGGGGAGATGTTCATGTGGCATCCCGTGCAGGACTGGTTTCTCGCGGACACGATGGCGATCCCGTTGCGCCGATCGAAGATCATCTCGAACCGCCGTGCGAGCCCCTTTTCCAGGCTTGCCGCCACGGCCGACTTTTTCGCCAGGAGTTGAGAGATGTCCTTGTCGAACTTCGCCATCCTCGCCTCGATGTCCACCATGCGCTCGCGGTACCTAGCGCCCACCTCCTCGAGATCCGCCGACAG
>JBAUKK010000044.1:0-8050 GCA_049577645.1 Candidatus Deferrimicrobiaceae bacterium | reverse complement strand
TCCTCGTTCCGGCCGACGTCTACCGGCCGGCGGCGATCGAACAGCTGAAGGTTTTGGGGGCCCGGATCGGCATCCCCGTCTTCGACAGCGACCCGAACGCCGACCCCGTCGACATCTGCCGGCAGGCTGTCCGGCAGGCGGACCTGTCCGGCTACGATACCGTCCTTCTGGACACCGCCGGGAGGCTCCACATCGACGAGGAGCTGATGGAGGAGTTGCGCCGGATCAAGGAGGCGGTCGATCCCGGAGAGGTCCTGCTGGTGGCCGACGCGATGACCGGCCAGGATGCGGTGAACGTCGCCCGGGCGTTCCACGAGAAGGTGGGGTTGACCGGCGTGATGCTGACCAAGATGGACGGCGACGCCCGGGGGGGCGCGGCGCTCTCCACCCGGGCGGTCACCGGGGCCCCCATCAAGTTCGTCGGGGTGGGAGAGAAGCCCGACGCCCTGGAGTCCTTCTTCCCCGACCGCATGGCCTCCCGGATCCTCGGGATGGGGGACATCCTGACCCTTGCGGAAAAGGCGCAGGAGACGATCGACGAGAAGCAGGCGCAGCAACTCGAGCGCAAGATCCGCCGGAGCGAGTTCACCCTCGAGGACTTCCGGGACCAGCTGGTAAGCATAAGGAAGATGGGATCGATCGAGGACCTCCTCGGGATGATCCCGGGGATGGGAGGGAAGATGAAGGAGATCAAGGCGGCCGCCCCCGACGAAAAGGAGCTCGGACGGGTCGTGGCGATTATCGACTCGATGACCCGGGAGGAGCGCGGAAACGCGAAGATCATCAACGGCAGCCGCCGGAAGCGGATCGCCCGGGGAAGCGGAACGACCGTCCAGGATGTGAACCGCCTGCTCAAGAACTTCCAGCAGGCGGAAGGGATGCTCAAGCGCTTCTCGAAGGGCGCGGGGAGAAAAGGCGGGAAAGGCCTGCCGTATTTCTAGGACAGGCCCGTTGACAACGATATTTAGGAGAACAATACGGGAGGTGAGGAAATGGCGGTAAAGATTCGTCTGACGCGTACGGGCAGGAAAAAACTGCCTTCGTACCGCGTCGTGGTGGCCGATTCCCGGGCGCCCCGGGACGGGCGGTATATCGTGAAGGTGGGAACCTACGACCCGAAGGAGAACCCGCCCCGGTTCCTGGTCGACGAGCAGCTGACGCTCAAGTGGCTGCACCGGGGGGCGCAGCCGACGGAAACGGTGAAGAGCCTGCTCCGGAAGGCGGGAATCTGGAAGAAGTTTCACGAAGAAAAGAAGGAGAAGAAGGCCGTCGCGTAACGGCTCCTTAGGTGCCGTCGGCTAAACGGTAGCGCCGGGAGGGCTGCCTTCGGAGCGCCATCGGCTTAGGGGTTGCGGATGAGGGAGGCCTACGTAAAAGTCGGACGCGTGACGGGAGCCCACGGTAGGGCGGGGAAGATCCGGGTGAAGGCATATTCGGGGGACCCGTCGGGGCTCCTGCACGCACGGACCTTGCGATTGTCCGCGGAAAATCCCGGCAAGGCGGGGCGAATACGCGACTTCGAGGTGAGAACGGCGCAGCCGCAGGGCGGTTTCGTCGTTTTATCTTTGGGCGGGATCGATTCCCAGGAAGCGGCCACGGAGTGGTCGGGAGCCACCGTTTCGGTATTCCGGGCGGAGCTCCCTCCGCCGGAGGAGGACGAGTACTACTGGATGGACCTGATCGGCTGCGAGGCGGTGGACGCGGCGGGGGACCGGGTCGGGGAAATCGTTGCCGTGGAGGGGGGGGCGGCCCACGACTGGCTCGTCATCCGGCGCGATGACGGGGAGTTCCTCCTTCCGATCGTCTCCTCGTTCCTTCGCGAAGTCGACGTTCCGGGCCGCCGCCTCGTGGTGGCCCCCCCGAAAGGGTGGTAAGGTGCGGATCGACATTCTCACGCTTTTCCCCGGGATCTTTTCCGGGCCGCTGGACCACAGCATCCTCGCCCGGGCGAGGGAAGCGGGGCTGCTCCTGGTCGAGACGCACGACCTGCGGGAGTACGCCGGGGGGAAGCATCGGGTGACCGACGAGCCGCCGTACGGGGGGGGCGGCGGGATGGTGATGAAGCCGGAGCCGATCTTCGCGGGGGTGGAGGCGATCCGGAAACGGTTCGGGGAAGGGCTGGCGATCCTCCTGTCACCCCGGGGGGAGGTGCTGACGCACCGCCTGGCGCGTTCCCTGGCGGCGGAGAAACACCTCATCCTTATTTGCGGCCGTTACGAGGGAGTGGACCAGCGCGTGGCGGACCACCTCGCCGATTTCGAGATCTCCATCGGCGATTACGTGCTGGCCGGCGGGGAGTTGCCCGCCCTCGTGCTGGTCGATGCGGTGGCGCGTTTCGTCCCCGGCGTGATCGGGGATCCTTCGGCCTCCCGACGGGATTCCTTCGAGGAGGGGATCCTCGAGGGGCCGCAGTACACCCGTCCCCGGGAGTTCCGCGGGCTTCCGGTCCCCGACGTGCTCCTGTCCGGGAACCACCTCGAGATAGAGAAGTGGCGTCGTGAAGAGGGGATGCGCGGAACCCGGGCGCGGCGCCCGGATCTTCTGAAGAAAAAGTTGACACCCGACGACGGCGTGGATTAAATTATTTAGTCTTTCTTTGCATGGGGAACCGACTCGGGAAAGGGGTTTGGGTGATGAGCAACATCCTCAAGGAACTGGAGACGTCGCAGCTTCGGAGCGATCTCCCGGCGTTCCGCGCCGGGGATACCGTGCGCGTTTTTCTGCGGATCCGGGAAGGGGAAAAGGAGCGTGTCCAGTACTTCGAGGGGATCGTCATCGGGTTCCACCGCAACGGCGCCTCCACCACCTTCAAGGTCCGCAAGGAATCGTACGGCGTGGGCGTGGAGCGGACGTTCCCGCTGCACTCGCCGCTCATCGAGAAAATCGTCGTGAAGAAAAAGGGGGACGTCCGCCGGGCCAAACTTTTCTTCCTGCGAAAGGTGTCCGGAAAGAAGGCCCGGATCCGCGAGAAGAAGGACTGGCTCGGGAAGAAGGGGGTCGCCGTCCCGGTCGAGGGGACCGCGCAACTCCCGGGAGAGGCTGTCGCCGCGCCGGAAGAGGCGGCGCAGGCGGAGGCGCCGGAGACCAAGGAGTAGGGCGGTTCCGTTGGACGGTTTCGAGGTCCGGGCGCGTGCGAGAGGTTTTCGCACGGTGGCCGGTGTCGACGAGGCCGGGAGGGGGCCGCTCGCCGGGCCGGTGATGGCAGCGGCGGTGGTGCTCCCTCCGGGGTTTACGCGGCCGGAAATACGTGATTCGAAGGCCCTTTCCCCGAAAGCGCGGGAAAGGGCCTTTTCTCTTATCACCTCGAACGCCCTCGCCTTCGCGGTCGGCCATTCCACCCCCGAGGAGATCGACCGGATCAACATCCTCAAGGCATCGCTGCTCGCCATGCGCCGGGCTGTCGAAAAACTCTTACCCGTTCCGGATTATCTCTACATCGACGGGAATATTACGATCCCTCCGGTGGAGGGCGGCCCGTGGGGAGTCATCCGCCAGGAAGCGGTCATTTCCGGGGACTCCCGGTGCGTCTCGGTCATGGCGGCGTCCATCCTCGCGAAAGTCACCCGGGACCGGCTGATGCTCGAGTACGACCGGGTATATCCCGGGTACGGCTTCGCCTCCCACAAGGGGTACCCGACGAAGGCGCACCTGGCCGCCTTGGCGGTGCTCGGTCCCTCCCCGATCCATAGGAAGACGTTCCGCGGGGTCCTTCCCGGGTGAGCCGCAAGCCGGAGGAGAGGACGGCGGCGGGCCGGGAGGCGGAAGAATCGGTCTGCGCGTATCTGCGGGAAAGAGGAATGGAGATCGTGGAGCGGAACTTCCGCGCCCGGGGCGGCGAGATCGACGTCATCGCCCGGGACGGGGACGTTCTTGCATTCGTCGAGGTGCGCTTCCGCGAGGAGGACGGGCACGGGCTCCCGGAGGAGTCCGTGGGGCCGGCCAAGCGCAAGAGGATCGCGGCCGCGGCGCGCGCCTACCTGTCGACGATTCCCCCGGATTCGTGGAGGGAGGCACGGTTCGACGTCGCCGCGGTCGACGGAAGCGGAGCCGCCCCGGCCATCCGCTATTACCCCGCCGCGTTCGACGCGAAAGGCAAGATCCTGTAGGCCGGGTGTTCCTTCCGGGGCCCCTGGCTCGCGGAGGGGTCCCCTCGGCTACGCTCGCGACCTTGCGCCCGCTCGCTGCCGGTTCCGCTCGACGCAAATCCCTCCTCGCTCCACAGGCCGCCTCGTCGACCCCCCCGCATCGCCCCGGGTCCCCCGGGGACAGGGGGCGTAGCAGCCGCAGGAGGGGGGGCGAAGTGAGGTTAAGCTTAAGCCGTGCGGGTTCATCGCACGGCGGGCCACGAGCGAAGTCCCCCCTCCGAGGATTCGGAAGCAGCGGGCCTCGAATGCCGGGATCTGACGGAATGGAGCCCGGGAGGCCGGCTAGCCGAAGAACTCCTCGGCGATGTGGTAGATCTCCATGTCGACCGTTTTCGACTGCGCGGTGGCTTCGGCCAACGAGACGGGGACGATCTCTTTCCCCTGGAGGCCGGCCATCTTCCCGAACTCGCCGCGGTGGGCCATCTCGGTGGCGAATACGCCGAACCGGGTGGCCAGCACCCTGTCGTGGGCGGTCGGGGAGCCGCCTCGCTGGATGTGGCCGAGCACGACGTACCGGGATTCGAACGTCGTCCGTTTCTCGATCTCCTTGGCAAGGACCTGCGAAATCCCGCCCAGTCGGACGTGCCCGAACTCGTCGGTCTTCGTCTCCTGGACGATCGGCTGGCCGCTTTCGCCCGACTTCTCGGCGAACTTCGCCCCCTCCGCCACGACGACGATGCTGAAGTTCTTCCCGCGACTGTGGCGGCGCAGGATCAGGTCGCATACCTCGTCGATGTCGATCGGTTTCTCCGGGATGAGGATCGCGTGCGCTCCCCCCGCGATCCCCGAGAAGGTGGCGATCCATCCCGCGTTGCGCCCCATCACCTCCACCACCATGACCCGGTTGTGGGACTCCGCCGTCGTGTGGATCCGGTCGATGGCGTCGGTGGCGATGGAGACCGCCGTGTCGAACCCGAAGGTGAAATCGGTCCCCGACAGGTCGTTGTCGATCGTCTTGGGGACGCCCACCACCGGCAGGCCGCGCTCGTAAAGCTTGCTCGCCGCACCCAGGGTATCCTCGCCCCCGATGGCGACGAGCGCGTCGAGGCCGAGCAGGCGGAAGTTCTTCAGGACCTTGTCCGGACCGTCGGGATCCTTGAACGGGTTGGTCCGGGAGGTACCGATGATCGTTCCACCGATGTGCAGGATCCCCGAAACCATCTTGGTGTCGAGGTCGGTGTAGGAGATGTCGACCAGCCCCTTCCACCCGTTCCGGATGCCCACCGCACGGGAATCGAAATTGTCGGATTTCCTAACCACAGCCCGGATGACGGCATTGAGGCCCGGGCAATCTCCGCCGCCGGTCAGCACGCCGATCTTCATCTCGCATCCTCCCTGAATACAAGTATCGCTCGAGTATAGCAAAGTCCCGCTCGCGACAAGCCCTGCTCGCAACGATTGAACGGAGCGAGGGTATATGATAGTTTATACAACTTATATCCCGGCAAGAAAGAAAGGAAAATCGTTGTCCATCCCCGCGAGGGAAAAGGTCGAGCTGCTGTCCGGAAACGAGGCGATCGCCCGGGGGGCATTCGAGGCGGGCGTGAGGGTGGCATCCGCATACCCCGGGACCCCGAGCACGGAAATTCTCGAGAACTTCGCCCTGTATCCCGATGTCTACGCGGAGTGGGCCCCCAACGAAAAGGTGGCGGTGGAGGTGGCGCAGGGGGCCTCGATGGCGGGGGTGCGGGCGCTTGCGGTGATGAAGCACGTGGGGGTGAATGTCGCCGCCGACCCGATTTTCACCGCCTCCTACACGGGGGTCCGCGGCGGGTTCGTGATCGTCACCGCCGACGATCCCGAGCTGCATTCGTCCCAGAACGAGCAGGACAACCGCCACTACGCCGTCGCGGCGAAGATCCCGATGCTGGAGCCGTCCGATTCCTGGGAGGCGAAGGAGTTCACAAGACTTGCCTTTGCGCTTTCGGAAACGTACGACACCCCGGTATTCCTGCGGAGCACCACTCGGATATCCCACGCCACGGGGGCGGTCCCCCTGGGAGAAGCGTCGGAATCCACCCTCGCTCCCGGGTTCGTTCGAGACCCCGCCAAATGGGTCATGCTTCCCGACAACGCGAGGCGTCGCCACGTGATCGTCGAAGAGAGGATGAGGGCGCTGGCTGCGTTCGCGGAAGAATTCGAAGGCAACCGGATCGAATGGGGCGACCGGGACCTGGGAGTGATCACGGCCGGCGTGTCGTACCAGTACGTCCGAGAGGTGTTCCCCGATGCGTCGGTCATGAAGCTGGGGATGGTTCACCCCCTCCCGTCCCGGCTCATCAGGGAGTTTGCGGCGGGCGTGTCGCGGCTCGTGGTGGTCGAGGAGCTGGACCCCCACATCGAGATGCACGTGAAGGCACTGGGCGTGTCGGCGCAGGGGAAGGAGATTATTCCCATCGTGGGGGAGCTATCCCCCGGGATCGTCCGGAAAGGAATTTCCGGAGAGGGGGGTCCCGTTCGTCCGTTTGCGGTCCTCCCCGGCAGGCCGCCGAACCTGTGCCCGGGGTGCCCGCACCGGGGGCTTTTCTTCGTCCTCAACAAGTTCAAGGTCACGGTGGCCGGCGACATCGGTTGCTACACCCTCGCGGCGCTGCCGCCGCTCAAGGGAATGGACACCTGCGTCTGCATGGGAGCCTCCCTCGGGAACGCCTTCGGGATCGAGAAGGCGCTGGGAAAGGCAGCCCTCGGGAAGGTGGCGGCCGTCATCGGGGACTCCACCTTCCTCCACTCGGGGATCACGCCCCTGATCGACATCGTGTACAACCGCGGGTTCACCACCGTGATCATCCTGGACAACCGGACAACGGCCATGACCGGCGCCCAGGAAAACCCGGCCACGGGGAGGACGCTCATGGGCAAGGCCACCCGCCGCCTGGACCTGGCGTCTCTGTGCCGCGCGGTGGGGGTGGACCACGTCTACACCGTCAACCCGCACGACATGGCGCAGACGGAGGCGGTCCTGAAAAGGGAGCTCTTCCGCGAGGAGCCGTCCGTGATCATCACGGAGGCGCCGTGCGTCCTTCTTCCGGACCACCGCAAAAAAAAGCGGCCCGTCTACGAGGTGATCCCCGACCTGTGTACGGGGTGCATGGCGTGCAGCAAACTCGGCTGCCCCGCGATCGAATGGGTTCCGTTCACTCCGGACGAGGCGGTCGCAGCGGCGAAGGCGCCGTCCCAGAAGGGGATGGCCCGCATCAACCCTTTCCTGTGCGACGGATGCAACCAGTGCCCCCCGCTGTGCAGGTTCCAGGCGATCCTGGAGACGAAGGATTGAAACAGGCCCGCGGGAACGTCTTCCTGGCGGGCGTAGGCGGGCAGGGGATCGTTCTCGCGTCCGAAGTGCTGGGGGAGGCGTTCCTGATCGGCGGATACGACGTCAAGAAGAGCGAGGTCCACGGGATGGCCCAGCGCGGAGGTGCGGTGACGACCCACCTGCGGTACGGCCCGAAGGTGTTTTCGCCGCTTATCGAGCCGGGATCGGCGGACCTGCTCGTCGCTTTCGAGAAGATGGAGGCCCTGCGCTTCGCGCATTTTCTGAAACCGGCCGGCGCGGCCGTGGTCAATGCGCATGAGATCATGCCCCCTTCGGTGGCTACCGGGCGGGAGCGGTATCCGGAAGGCATAGCGGAGAGGCTGGCCGGGGTGACCCCGAACCTGTATCTGATCGACGCCCTGGCTGCGGCTCTCTCCCTGCGCGAGGTGCGCGCTGTGAACATGGTGATGGTGGGAGCCGCGTCGCACCTGCTCCCGCTTCCGGAGACGTGCTACCTGGAGGCCCTCCGGGTCCACCTCCCGGAGAGAATCGTGGAGGTGAACGCGAAGGCGTTTCATTCCGGCCGGGCGCTCATGGCTCCGCGCGGGGCGGGCCGGTAGCCCCCGGGGTGACGGCCTGCGCGATCCCCATC
>JBAUKK010000043.1:0-3592 GCA_049577645.1 Candidatus Deferrimicrobiaceae bacterium | reverse complement strand
GGGAGGGGCTGATCCGGAAAATTCCCCAGGAGCCGAACGGCGGAGTGTACCTTCTGGCACGGGATGGCACTGTCCGCAGCAACCGCGTCACGTCGCGGCTGAAGGTGTTCCGGAAGCGATGAGCTCCCCGAACCCCGTGGTCGCGGTCGATCAGGTCTCCAAATCCTACCCCACCGGTTTCTGGCGGAGGCGCGTCCGGGTGCTCTCGGACCTCTCCTTTACCGTCGCCCGCAACGAGATCGTCGGGTTCCTCGGCCCCAACGGCGCGGGGAAGACGACGACGATCAAGATCCTGAACCGCCTTGCGTTCCCCGACTCGGGGAGGATCACGGTGTTCGGCGAAGAAGTGGGTCGGCGGCCGGAAACCCGCCGACGGATCGGGTTCATGCCCGAGCATCCGTACTTCTACGAATACCTGACGGGAAGGGAGTTCTTGCGCTTTTGCGGGCATCTGAACGGAATGGGACGCAGCGAAATCGGGGTGCGGTCCGCCGAGATGCTTTCCCGGGTGGGGATTTCCGACGCGGGCGGAACCGCCATCAGGAAATACTCGAAGGGAATGATGCAGCGGCTCGGCATGGCCCAGGCGCTGCTTCACGACCCGGAGCTCGTGATCCTCGACGAACCCATGTCGGGGCTCGACCCGATGGGGAGAATGGAGGTCCGGAACCTGATCCGGGAGATGAAGTCTTCCGGCAAGACCGTATTCTTCAGCTCCCACATCATCTCCGACGTGGAGGCCCTTTGCGACCGAGTGATCATGCTGCATCGGGGAAGGAAGGTTGCGGAGGGGACGGTGGAGGAGCTGGTCGGAAGGGAGGGGGTCCGGTACGTGGAGATCCTGTTCTCTCCGATCCCCCCGGAGGCATGGCTCGCCTCCGCCGGACTTCCGGACGGCATGGCTTCCGTCCAGGGGAATGTTCTCCTCCTGCGGGCCGCGGATCACGATGAGGCGAACTCATGGATCGGGAAGTTCCGGGAAGCGGGAGCGCACGTCCGCTCCTGCGTGCCTGTGAAGAGACACCTCGAGGATATCTACGTGGAGCGAATGGGGGGGAACACCCGCGTTTCGGGGGAAGCGGTACCGGAGGCGCGGCGCATTCCGGAGAGCGGTAACGGAGGGGGAGGGTAGGCATGGCGGGCAGGATCCTCTCAATCGCCGCCAACACGTTCCGGGAAACGATCCGGAACAAGATCCTTTATGCGATCCTCGCGTTCGCCCTGTTCGTGATCGGTATTTCCTATTTCCTGGCCGACCTGTCCGTGGGGGATCTTGCCAGGATCATCGCCGACGTGGGGCTTGCCTGCATCCACATCTTCGGCGTCATCATGGCGGTATTTCTCGGGATCACCCTGGTAAGCCACGAGGTGGAGAGAAAGACCGTGTACCTCGTCCTTTCGAGGCCCGTGCCCCGCTGGGAGTTCATTCTCGGGAAGGCGGGGGGGCTCTGCGGCACCCTCTTCCTGACCACCCTCGTGATGGCCTTGACGCTGTTCCTCGTCCACGCCGGGTTCCTGGGAGCACCCGAGGTCGGGATCTTCATTGCTTCGGCGGGAATCTACATGGAGCTGGTCCTGCTTACCTGCCTCGCCTCCCTCTTCTCCTCCTTCACCACGCCGGTACTGAGTGCGATCTTCACCCTCTCGATGTTCCTCATCGGGCACGTATCGAAAGACCTCCTCGTCTTTGGCAGCCGGGCGGCATCGGGGTCGGTTCGGGCAGCCTCGGCCGCCTTGTTCTACCTGTTGCCCAACCTGGAGTACTTCAACTGGAAGAACGAGGTGGCGTACGGCGCTGCGCGGTCCGGGGCGGTGATCCCCCTGGCCGCCGGCTACCTGCTGGCCTACTGCGCCGCCGTCCTCGCCCTGGCCTGTCTGATCTTTTCGCGAAAGGACTTCAAGTGACGGGAACCGGCGGATTCCCGATATTCGCGTACGCGGCTGCGGCATTTGCCGCGTCGCTTCTCCTGGCCCTCTACCTGACGCCGGTCTTCCGGGACTCCGCGCACCGGTTCGGGATCGTCGACCGCCCCGACGGAGGGCTGAAAACCCAGAAGGAGCCGGTCCCCTACCTTGGGGGATTGGCCGTCTTCAGCGCCGTTCTCTTTCCCGTGTCGATCTTCCTTCGGTTCAGCGACAAACTGATGGGGCTCCTCCTCGCGTCCACCATCGTGGTCATGCTCGGCCTGATCGACGACATCGGCAGGCTTTCCCCACGGATCAAGCTGGCGGTACAGGTGGTCGCGGTCTTCCTGATGATCAAGTCGGGAATCCGGATACGCGTCGGGTTTCTGCCCCCGCTGCTCTGTGTCGCCATGACCTTCCTCTGGATGCTCCTGATGTCGAACGGCTTCAACCTGATCGACGTGATGGACGGGCTCGCGGGAGGGGTGGGGACCGTATCCGCGGTTGCGCTCTCCGTCGTGTTCTTCCTGCAGGGAAACCAGATGGGGGTCATCGTTTGCCTGTCGCTCGCGGGCGCCCTTCTGGGGTTCCTCCACTACAACCGCCCTCCCGCCCAGATCTATCTCGGCGACACCGGGTCTCTCTTCCTCGGGTTTCTCCTGGGAGGATTGGCCATCGGGGGAAAGTACACCCTCCACAACCCCTTGGGCTGGCTCACCGCGATCGCCATATTCGCGGTCCCGCTCTTCGAGATCCTGTTCCTCTCCTATCTCCGTGTTTGCAGGGGGGAGCCGATCATGACCGGGAGCCGGGACCACTTCAGCCTCCGCCTGCGCAAGTGGAGGCTCACGACCGGCCAGACGGTCTTCTCCAGTTGCGCCGCGGCAGCCGTGTCCGCCGCCATAGGACTTATCGCGATGAACGGCACGGCCGATTCGTCCCTGTATTGGTACGGATCCATTCTTGTGGTTTTCCTCGTCGTCGGGTTCTGGCTCAAGGCCGTCGATATGAGTCTGTAGGAGGCGGAAAGGGTGATTGTCATTCTGGGAGGGGGGATCACGGGGCTCGCCGCGGCGAACGCGCTCGCCGGGACCGGGGAGGAGTGCCTCGTCGTGGAAAAGGAGGAGGAGCCGGGGGGACACTGCCGGTCGATCGTCGCCGGCCGGTATGCCTTCGACATGAGCGGCCACTTCCTTCACTCGTCCGACCCCGTCACGCTGGACTGGATTCTCCGCATTCCCGGTATCGACTGGAAAGAGGTTTCGAGGGACGCCAGGGTATGGCTCCGGGGGAAGCTTACCCCCTATCCCTTCCAGGCCAACTTGAAGGGGCACGACCCCGGTTTCGTGAAGAGATGCCTCGTGGGGTTTGCCGCGGAACGGATCCGCGAGGCGGTCAAGGGGGAAGCCCCCTGCGCGAATTTCGCCCAGTGGCTGAAGGGCCGTTTCGGGAAAGAGATGTGCCGGTCCTTCTTCTTCCCCTACAACCGGAAGATGTGGCGAACGCCCCTCGAAAAGATGGGAACCGAGTGGACCGCATGGTCCGTTCCCGTCCCCCGTTTCGCGGACCTGCTTGCGGGGGCCCGGGGGGAAACCCGGGAAGGGATGGGGTACAACGCGGTGTTCCGCTATCCGCGCCGGGGGGGGATCGGGTCGCTCCCCCGGGCGCTTGCGCATCCTCTCGGGGA
>JBAUKK010000042.1:0-5034 GCA_049577645.1 Candidatus Deferrimicrobiaceae bacterium | reverse complement strand
GGCCAACGAAGCAGCGGTAATATGTTCTGCTTCATGCCTTGCCGCCAGGAAGGGATTTACGAACCGCAGCAAGGCGACCGGGAACCGCACCTCTTCCCTCCTCCCCTTTCCCCTCGGCGTTTTCGGTGCGCGGGGGGGTCGGGTTGAACACCATCCCATCGCGTGTATACTGACGGCGAAAGGCTGCCGGGGGCGGCGCCGCGTGGGGATGGGGGGGCGGGAGTGTCGGGATGATCGACACGCCCCCGATACTGACCGGCCGATTGGAGGAAAATCCCTCTTGGATGGGCCAGTTAAAAAAAGAAAACTGCTGTCGGGTGTTCTTTATCCTTTGAAGGAGACGGGCATCAATGGGCAAAGCAAAGCGGATCTCGGTCGCCGTGATCTACAATTCTCCGGGCGATGACGAGTATGAAGCCCTCCGTAAGAAGGTCCGAGCCAAAAAAGTCACCTCTCCGACAGGGGACATTACGGACCTGGAGGAGATTGCCACCGTCCAGGAGGAGATCGACGCCCTGCTCGAGGGACTCGAAAAGGTGGGATTTGACGCCCGGCCGGTCAACATCAAGGACGATTTCAACCGCCTTCTCAGGGGCTTGACGGCCCCCCGGCCCGACGTTGTGTTCAATCTGGTCGAATTCTTCAACGACAATCCCCTCCACGAAGACCGCGTCGCCGCCCTCTACGATCTGTTGCAGATTCCGTATACCGGGTCCCCCCCGATGACGCTGGCCATCTGCCAGCGGAAAGCGTTGACAAAACAGATCCTCAAGGCCTTCCGCATCCCGACGCCCCGGTACAAGCTCATCAAGCGGAAACCCATTCCCAAGCTGACGGGACTCCGTTATCCTCTCATCGTCAAGCCCGCCTGGGAGGATGCGAGCGCGGGAGTGACCGAGGAGGCCGTCGTCACAGACCGGGACCAGCTGGAAAACGGCGTCCGCACGATCCTGGCCGATTACGAACAGCCCGTCCTGGTGGAGGAATACATCGAGGGCCGGGAGCTGGGCGTGTCCGTGATGGGCAACCGGAAACCCCGGGTGCTGCCTGTCGAAGAGATCGATTTTTCCGACCTTCCTCCGGATCAACCGGCGATCGTCACCTACGAATCCAAATGGGATCCCCTGAGCAAGGATTTCCACAGGGGAAGGCTGGTCTGCCCCGCGAAACTTCCGCGGTCCACCAAGCAGCGGGTCAGAAAGGTGGCCCTCCAGGCCTATCAAGCGATGGGCTGCCGCGATTACGCCCGGGTCGACATACGCCTGGATAAGAGCGACAACATCTTCGTCCTGGAAGTCAACCCGAATCCGGACCTCACGGAGGGAGTGGGTTTCATCGCTTCCTCGGCTGCGGCCGGCATCTCTTTTCCCAAGGCGCTGCGGATGATCGTCGACGAGGCGCTGAAGAGGGGATCGGCTCCGTCCGACTAGGCTCCCCCTGTCGAAGGGGATGCGCCGCCGGAGGACCGAGCCCGACCGAGTGACATAAGATGGCCGATATACGGAAGCTGCTGTTCAATCGGGACACGAAGAAACTCGAGGTGTTGACCACGCCGGTGAACAAGCTGGGGTTGAGCCTGAGGACCTCTCTGGTTCAGCCGCAGATCGTAAAGCTCCTGGCGCGGCTGAAACGCCGCGGCATCAAGCTCAGGCCGCGCTTCTATCTTGGAGAGGACTGGGGCTGCGTCAGCGGCACCTCGAATATCGAGATCGGATTCTACGAAGCCGACCCGCTTCTCCAGGAACTGAACAAAGAGATCCGCGGGTGGACAAATGACACGCGAAAGATCGACTACCTGCTTCGCCACGAGACGGGGCATGCCTTCTGCTATGCCTACCGCCTTTACAAGAACAAGGAGTTTCGGAACATCTTCGGAGTCAAGGGGAAATTCTTCGATTCCTATCCGGCCACGGATCGCTACAAGCCCCATCTCTGGAGCCGCGATTTCGTCAACCCCAATCGGGACCACTACGCCCAGAAACACCCGGATGAAGATTTTGCCGAGACCTTCGGTGTATGGCTTTCCCTCCCTTACAACTGGAAAAAGGTTTACCGCACCAGGAAAGGGGCCCTCGCTAAACTGAAATTCGTCGAGGACATCGTCGGCCATTTCGGCGACAAGCCGCCCCTGGTGCCTCTCGACCCCGCCAATCTCGATGTGCCCGTGGAAGCCATTTCCAGGACCGTCGCCGAAGTCCTCGGGGCACCGCTGACGCGATATCGAAAGAGGGCGACGGGCTTCATCGACCCGCATCTGAAAAAGATCAGCCGGTACCGGCTCCGTTCCACCGATCCCGGCAGCATCCCCCTGGCCAATGTGATCACCGCCCGCCGCAAGTTCATCCTCGAGGCCCTGGTACGGAACACGAAGGTGACGGCTGCCCAGGCCTCGTTTCTAGTCAACAAAATGCAGACGCGCTCAAGGACGCTGCACCTTTACGTTCCCCTCGCCATGATGGACAAGTGTCTGGTCGATATCGTCAGCCTGGCTACAGCTCTGGCCACCCGTTTTGCCTCTAGGAGAAGCCTGATCATCTAAGCCGGCCTTCTCCCCATCTCATGTGTGCATAATTCTTCCCGGGCAGTATGGGCATTATCCTCGAAAGATCTAACCCTGATGGGTATTAACAACGGGGCCTCCTGGCCTGGTTCGGACATAGACGTTGACCTCAAAGACTTTAGCCAATGACTTCAGTTGCGCGTGGGGCTCTACATGGTAGGGGGGCTAAGCGGCAACCAGTCGCCTCCGCATCGATCTGCCCAGGAACCGAAAGGGCGGTACCTTCCCAAAGGCGCCGTCCCCGATCACGGGGGGCTGGTCACGGGAAATTTATCGAGATTCGACGGGCAAATTGGAGAGGGATCATTTCCACCCCGAAGAGCGGCAAGGGACGCCGTGTTGACCTCGCGGACCACTTGGCGGGGATACTCTATCGGAACACCGGCGCGTTCTCGTAGCGGAGGCGTTGAAGGGGGGGCGGCCAATGCCCGAATGGGTGTTCCCGTCCGAAGAAGGCACTGCGCTCGATGCAGCGAACCTCCGGAAGACCTTTCTCTCGTGCCTCAAGAACGCTGGATTAAGACAGATCCGCTTCCACGACCTGCGGCATACCTTCGCCTCCTGGCTCATCGGGAACGGCGAATCCCTCGCCTACGTCAAGGATCAGATGGGGCACCATTCCATCCAGATCACCGTGGACACCTACGGTCACCTGATCCCCGGGGCGAACCGGGATGCGGTCAATCGGCTGGCCGAGATGGTCGAAAATCCGCAACCTATACGCAACCGAATAAGGGGGGGGGTAACCTGCTCCCCTGAAACTCTCTTACGGTTCCAAGGTGTTTCCCCTGTCAACACCATCCCCAGAAATCCCCTTTTTCACCCCGGAAATGGCGGTTGTTTGCACGGGGTTTGCAGTCCGTGAGGAGTTCGGTCCGGTTGCCCCACGACACCCTTCCCTGATGCTACACGAGAGTGCCCTCCTGTTAAGGTATCGAAAGAAGAAATTTCCTATTGAGGCTGATGATTGTAACAATTTCCCTTTGGCGGGGGGAAAAATCATGTATACAGTTTTCTTATGGATCAGGACACACAGGACTTCCGGACCATCTATGCTTCTTATCATCCACGGATCTTCCGGTACCTGACACGAATCATCGGACAAATCGAGGCAGAGGACCTGACGCAGGAGGTGTTCCTGAGAGTCAACAGGGGTCTTCCGGACTTCAAGGGAGACGCGAAGCTTTCCACCTGGATCTACCGCATAGCGACCAACGTTGCTATGGACAGGATTCGAAGCAGGTCATCCCAGGAGAGCCAATCCGGAAAAGTGGTCCCTCTCGACGAGAAACTCATCGAAGAAAGTGTTGATCTGAAGGGAGACAAGAAACCCTCCTTGGAAAGACAGGCAATGCGGGAGGAAATGAGTTCATGCATTCAGGACTATATCAACAGTCTTCCCGAGAACTATCGCGTGCCCGTGACCTTGAGTGAAATCGGGGGGTTGACCAATAAAGAAATCGCGGAGACCATTGGATTAACTGTGGAAACCGTCAAGATCCGGCTGCACCGGGGACGTGCGAAGCTGAAAGAAATACTCGAGGCCGGGTGCAATTTCGACCGTGATGAGGAAGACATCCTGGTTTGTGACCCGAAGGCCGATCCCGACCATTCCGACTAAGAATTCCTGACAATACAGAACCGGGGTGTATCCTTTCCCGCCTCCCTTCCGTCTACGCTTTTCAGAAGGGAGGTGATCTTGATGAGCGGTCTGGAGAGTTTCTGGCATTCCTACTGGTGGGTACTTTTCCTCATCCTGATGCTCCTCTGCTGTGTCGGGATGAAGGGGAGGAAAGGATCGGGGATATGCGGTTTCCGTTCCTGGGGGCCCGACACACCGGAGATCCACCCGACGGATTCGGCAATCGGCATCCTCGACAAACGGTATGCCCTCGGGGAGATTTCCCGAGAAGAGTACGAGGAGAGGAAAAGAACCATCGGCCAGGGAAGAGCGTAGGCAATGGTGCTCTACCAATTCCTTAAATGAACGGGAAACAGGGAGGAACGAATGGAGAAAGTCACAGGAGCCATCACTGGTGAAAGGGAAGCGTATAAGCAGGAGGCATCGAGTTTCAAGAGATTGAGAGCGAGGATCTGCGAACACTGCCCTTTTTGCATTCACGCCCGGAAAAAGCCGGACTCTACGATCGGAAAGATATTGCACCACAGGTTTCACTCCGACCACTGTCCGCTATGGACCGCCTACCGGGATGTCTACGGGGAGAGTGGAGAAAGAAAGTCTGACGCATAAAGTAATTGATAACCCATAGACAACAAGGAGGAATGGGTCATGAAAATAATGAAGAAAATGATAATGAACATGAGCGAGGAAGAAAGAGTGAGGATGATGGAGCTATGTTTCGAGTTCATGAAAGAAAAGGAGATCGGGAAGGACAAGGAACGGGCTGAAAAGGAAAGGGAAGAATCAGTCTGCTTTCCGGACATGGGGAAGGTGGCGGGATGCTGTCCCGAGA
>JBAUKK010000041.1:0-5421 GCA_049577645.1 Candidatus Deferrimicrobiaceae bacterium | reverse complement strand
AAATAGGCCTGGTTGTAGGTTTGGCCTGTCCCCAGGAACGGGGCCATCCGCCGAAGGTATGTCGACGCGGAATCAAGATCCCCTTTCCCGAGGGATGCGGAGGCCCCTTCGCCCAGCAAGAGGAAATCCCAGAGATGCATCCCGCTCGTGCGCGCGATTTCCAACCCTTTGGCGGCGGACCGGATCGAATCGTTGAACTGCGCGACGCCGCAATGCAGTCTCGCCTCGAACAGATGGAACAGGATCCTTCGTTGGGGATAGGCGATCGAAGAGGAAACCCACTGGCGGGTAGACTCGACGATCCCGCGCGCCCTCGGGAAATCGCCGATCCAGATGAGATACAGGAACAGGTACAGGGACGTTTGGAGCCGTACCGGGATGTCCTTGCACTCCCGGATCATGGCCGACGCCTTGTCCACCCAGGCTTCGATATCCGGGTGGTCCACCCGCCGCATGTACAATCCGCCCAGCAGGCTCGCCACGACCCGGGCTTCGATCTCCGGGGATGGGAAGGAGGGAAACCGATCGGCAATCTTGTCGAATCTGTCGATCCACTCGTCCAGCGCCTTGAAGTCATTCAGAAACATGCACAGGTTGTCCATGATCAGCGACCAGGAGAGAAACGTTCCCGCCGGGTCCTCCCCTTTCCAGAACAGTTCGAAGGACCTCTCCACCTGACCTCTGCTCCCGACCGGGTCGAACGGCATCCGGCATTTCCCGAGCCAGAACAGAAGCCAGGGCTTGCTTTGGATGGTTTTCTCCGGAATGTGCCCAAACCACACTTCCAGGATACGGTTCCTCCCCTGGGCAAGAAGGGACGCAGCGTTGGTGAGGATCAGTCGTGTGAGGGATTTGTGGTCGCCGATATCGCAGAAAAGTGTGGCCGCATCCTCGATCCGGCCCGCTTCCTCCAACAGTGCGGCAGCGCGTTTCTTGAGAGCATGAATTTCCTTTTCTTTCAGGATACCCCGCGCCCGGGAAAGCAGAAATTCCCGGAAAAGGGGATGGTACCGGTACAGAGGCTCGGAGTGGGGATGTTCTGTCAGGAAGAAGTTGTTCCCGCTGAGGTACGAAAGCAGCTGCGACGCTCTTCTCTGGCCCGTCAGCGCTTGTGCCGCCGTAGCCGTCATGTCGGGCAGAAAGGCGGTCTTCACGAGGAATTCCCGGACCGATTTCCCCGCCCGATCGAAGATCTCGCTTCCGAAATAGTCGAATACCTCCCCGGAGGCGCGGTCGGCGATCTGCTGCGACTCGATCCCCGGCAGGTTGCCCCTCTCCAGCATGAGGACAATCCCTGCGGCCCAGCCGTCGGTCATCTCATGGAGATGGTGGATCGCCTCACCGGACAGTTTCTTCTTCCCCCGGAGGCGGGCGATCTTTCCGCACTCGGCACGGGTCACACGGAGTTCCTCCCACCCGATCACCTCCATCCGGTGGTGCGCACGGAAACGGGCGAAGGGGGAAGGAGGGCCCCCGCGGCTTACGATGATAACGGTCGTTCCCTCGGGAACTCCGGACAGGCCGGTGGCGAACAGCTCGTGAAGGGGGGATTTCGGGGGAATTTCCTGGTAATCGTCGAAGACCAGCGCCCGGCCCGGAGGATACCGGGAGAAGAGATTCTCGAAAAAAAACCGGGTAAACCCGTTAATCCCCCCCAGATATTCCGGGGTCAAGAGAGGCAGCGGCTTCCTTTTCCGTGGGGCCGACCGTTTCCCCGCAACTCCCAAGTGGTAGAAGAAGCTGGCGATATCACCGTCTCCCTCGTCGACTTGGTACCATAGGGAGGGGCCATTCCGCGTCCCGACATAGGTGCTCACAAGGGTCGTCTTCCCGCACCCGGGGGGACCGCAGACCCACAACAGGGGCGCTTTCTTGAAACTCCGGTCGATCAGGCGGAGAAGTCTTGCTCTTGGCAAGCACCCCTTCGGGACGGGACGGGTAATCTTGGCAAGTGGCAACGACAGGACGGCCATGGTCCCCTCCCTTGGAGGATCAGGACACAGAGGCCTGTTTACGACGGCTTCCTAATATGAATATGGATCAATAAAGGACCCTGTCAAGGAATTGTAAAGCGTACGACCATAAGCAGGGACTGCCAGGAAGCGCCCTATACGGGCTTAGCGAAGGGCGCGCAGGAGAGGAAAATCAACTTGCCGCAAGGGGTCTTCGGTCATTTCGGGACATTTCTTCTTTCATAGTGAGGCCGGAAATTATCGGTTACCGCATAGGCGAGCTCTTCGAGGTATCTACCGTATTGATCTTCGGGAGTGTTCATGCTGAACGAGATGTCTTTGGCGTTGGACTTAATGCCCGCCACCTTCCAATGTCCCTGACGCGAATTGCTCCAGATCGTCGCCCCGCTAACGGTTTCCCAATGCTTGGAAACCATCGAGATGTTCACGACCGCAGACGCGCGGAGGGAAGAAAGGTCGGTTGCAAAACTCACCTTGGGTTTCACGTTTGAAATTTCAAAGCTTCCCGTAAAGATCGAGCTCACCCCGTATTTTTTCTCGATCGCCTTGATGGCCTCGATGTCCAATGAGTTCCGTCCGAGCTTTCTTACCAATTGGTCTTCCGGCCCCAATTCAAGAAAGCGTACCTGAGGTTGGGCGTTCTGGATAAAGCCCATGAATTTTTGGGTGGTGATTTGATTGAGATTCTCCTGGGAGTTGGAGGTAAATTCCACGACGCCAATCGTTTCATACGGCTGCAAATCGATTTTCGGGGGGATTTGAACAACGACCGTGTGAGCGCATCCAAAAGCCGATAAACAGACTACAAGAAATCCCAGAAAAATTTTCAAAGTACGAAGGTTGGGAGTGTTCATTGGATCTCCCTTTTGCCCGAAAGATGACGTCAACAACCCTCCGTATGTGTATCGGCGATACGCGCAAAGAAATTTATTTACTACGGACATCCCGTGACGATGGTCCAAGCCGTTTCCCTGGATTGTTGGGCCTCCGCTGTGCGTATAATCCCGTATACGATGTGCCATATTTCCTTTACATAGATGAAATGGATATCGAATGAGACGCGGGCGGATCGTTCCAAATAAATGGTCGTGATCATCCCATCGGTAAAATAGGGGTCTCCGAAAGAATTCCGTCCCGTCATCGGGGGTATGAGACTGTTCCGCCCGACGGAAGCGACCACCCCGGCCTCACGCAGATCCTGGACCAGCCCCTCCCGTTCGGCGTCGACGTTCGGACGGATCCGGTACACGACATGCCACTTCAGGCCGGATTCGAGAACCGCCGCCCCGACATACACCGCACGGCCGTCCGACGTTCGGATATCGGTCCCCCATAATCTTGCCTGGTGCCGTTCCCTCACGGTCCCCCCCGGCGTCGGCTTCTCGAATGCGAAATCGTTGACGTGGCGGTTCCAGAACGAGGGAGCCACGGGCGCGGATGGATAGCTCGTACTGGAAATCAGCGCTCCGGCCAATTTCGTCAACGTGCCGAACCGCAAGGGGTCAGCCGGCACCCATCCGGCTTTGGCGAACGCGTCGACAAGATTCCTGTCGCTGCGGGTGACGATGACCATGCTCAACGGCTGCTGCCGGTCGCCAGGTATGTTCTCCGTGTATTTCGGCAGCGCGTTGTCGAACTCCTTCAGGATGTCCGCGGCCGCAACGACAATTGCCGGACGGGGAGGCGGGAAATAGGCGGCGGGGCTGTACCGGAGACCGGAATATACGTAGAAGGCGACGCATGCGATCGCCAGTACCGCGGTCAACCGTCTCGTCGCGGTCGGGGAACGAGAAGGAAGCGCGGGAGGCCGTTCTCCGCACAGATGCAGTTCGGTCATGCAGATGCCGATGATCAGCCACAACAGCCCCAGCAGGTATCCTCCCAATACGTCGCTCAGGAAATGGACTCCCAGATACAGCCTGCTGAACCCGATCGCCGCGACCAGGAAGATCCCGGCGAAGAGGATGTTCAGTCGCCTCCCCCACGTTGCCGTCCGGCGCCACAGGAAATAGACGGCGAATCCGTAGAAAGCCGCCGCAACGGCGGCGTGCCCGCTCGGAAAGGAGAAGGATGTCTCGGTATAGACGCCGACACCGGGCGGTCTTTGCCGATGAAAGGCTACCTTCCCCAACAGGTTGAACATGCTGCTTCCCGCCACGGTCACCATCATGGGGAAGAGGAATTCCCGCACGTCCCAGAGGAAGAAGACGAGCACGAGGAGCAGCAGAAAGCATAAAACGATCTTTGCTTTGGCCAGCAGGGTGATCCAGAGGAAGACCTTGACCAGCAGGGGATCTCGGAAGGCATACAGGAGGTTCTCGATGCGGGCGTCCAGCGCGACGATGGGATCCAGGGAAAGCACATCCTCGGCCACCCCCGCCAGGAGCAGCAGGAAATACAGAAACGCGACGCCGAGCAGGGTGAGGGGAAGGCCTTTGAACTCCGTTCTGTCGAGCCGTTTCCCGACGAACGCGAAGAAAGAGGGATATTTTTCGACGAGTTTTCGCACTTCGGAATTCGCGGCGATCGCCTCTCCGATCGACGAGAGCAGTGATCCGACGAACGCAACGAGCTCCCTTCCCCTTTTCTCGAAGAACCTCTTCAGCCAGTAAGCGCAAAACGCCAGCAACAGAATCGCAGCCAGTACGAGGCCGAACCGTGTCGACCATGCCTCCACGGCCCGCCATGCCTGCCCCAGAAAGAACCCGGCGAGCAGGTGGGCCATTGCCCACAAGATGGCGCTTGCGACGTTCCACAGGTAGAACCTCTTCTTCTCCATCCCGGAAAGCCCGGCGACAAAGGGGATGACGGCCCGGATCAGGCCGACGAACCTCCCGAGGAAAATGCTTTTCCCTCCGTGGCGCGCGAAAAACTCCTGTCCCTTCTCCAGAAGACTCGGCTTGAAAATCCGGTTGTTCTCCCGGAAGCGGATATGGCCTCCCTTCCCCAATCGGAAGCTGATGCCGTCGCCGAGAATCGCCCCCGCGGCGGCGAACCAGACCAGGTCGCCGATGTCGAAATACCCCTTTGCCGCCAGCGAGCCGGCGAACACGACGAACAGGGCACCGGGCACGACGACCCCCACGAAGGCCAGGGACTCCAGGAGGGAAAAGAGGAACACGGCCCAGTATCCCAGCATCCGGAAGTGTTCGATGGTCGGCAGGAGGAAATGGATAAGATCCACGCGGCAATCCTTTCAGCGATTACGCAATCCATCGGCGGCTCGGGTCCGTTTGGCCGGATGTCGCATCATCCTTTTGTTGAGAACCCCCGGAACAAGGCGCGGTAACGGGTCGGCGACTCGACGGCTCCCGCGACTCCCCGCGCGATTTTCTTTCGGCCGTTAATTGCCTGAGATAGAATATCGCTTCTCGCGAATCCCGCCATTGGGATCGAACGTGCGGCGGCGCAAATCCGGAGGCCGAGGAGATCGTGCCGAGGCCGTCGA
>JBAUKK010000040.1:0-7177 GCA_049577645.1 Candidatus Deferrimicrobiaceae bacterium | reverse complement strand
TGCGGGGAACAGCTCCGCAGTGCATTGCGCAGAATCGAGGAAGAGGGTGCGGGGATCCTTCTCTACATGAGGCAGGAAGGGCGGGGGATCGGGCTGGAGAACAAGATTCGCGCCTACCAGCTGCAGGACAAGGGATTCGACACGGTCCAGGCGAACCAGCGGCTCGGCTTCAAGCCGGACCTGCGCGACTATGGGGTAGGGGCCCAGATTCTCGTCGATCTCGGCGTCCGGGAGATCCGGCTGCTCACGAACAACCCGAAAAAGATCATCGGGCTCGAGGGGTACGGGTTGCGGGTGGTCGAGCGGGTCCCCGTCGAGGTTTCCCCAAACGACGAGAACGTCGATTACCTGAAGACCAAGAAGAAGAAAATGGGGCACATCCTGAGCGTGGAATAGGGGAGGGGAGATGGTGCGGACAGTCGAGGGCGACCTCCAGGGGCAGGGCCTGAAAGTGGCGATCGTGGTCTCGCGATTCAACAGTTTCATCACGGACCGCCTGATGGAGGGAGCGCTGGACGCGCTCCGCCGGCACGGAGTCCAGGAAAAGGACATCACCCTGGTGAAAGTCCCCGGCTCCTTTGAACTGCCTCTGGGCGTGCGCCGTGCGTCCTCGGGAAAGGTCGACGCGGTGATCGCACTCGGGGCGCTCATCCGCGGCGGGACCCCGCACTTCGACTACCTGAGCGCCGAGGTAACGAAGGGGATCGCGCAGGTGATGCACGACTCGGGCGTTCCGGTCTCCTTCGGCGTGCTCACGACCGACACCGTGGAGCAGGCGATCGAGAGGGCGGGGTCCAAGGCGGGGAACAAGGGATTCGAGGCGGCCCTGTCCGCGATCGAGATGGCGAAGCTCCTGCGCCAGATGTAACGGCTTGGGGGGCTAGGGGCGAGGGAGATTGCGCCGGGAATCTCGGGAAATGGTCTTTCAAACGCTGTTCATGATGGATTTCCTGGGGGTTGGTCCGGACGAGGCCATCCCCCTTTTTGCATCGGTGTCCGTTCCTCCCCCGGATGCGGAATATTACGAGGGAACGGTCCGGGGAGTCTGGGAACACCGGACGGCGATCGACGACCTGATCCGCCATGCGACGGAGAACTGGCGGCTGGAGAGGATGACGCTGGTCGACAGGAACATCCTTCGCCTGGGGGCGTATGAAATCGACCGATCCCACGACATCCCGTTCGTTGTGGCGATCAACGAAGCGGTCGACCTCGGCAAGCGGTTCGGTTCGGAGGAGTCCGGGGCCTTCATCAACGGAGTCCTGGACCGGATCTCGGAAATCACGAAGAAAAAGGTGACGCCGTGAGATATCAACCGAGGGCCATCGAGGAGAAGTGGCAGAAACGATGGGAGGAGGATGAAATATTCCGGTGCCCGGACGCGATCACCGCCCCGAAATTCTACTGTCTGGAGATGTTTCCGTATCCGTCCGGTCGTATCCACATGGGCCACGTCCGCGTGTACACGATCGGGGACCTCATCGCGCGCTTCAAGCGGATGCGGGGATTTCAGGTCCTGCATCCCATCGGATGGGATGCGTTCGGACTGCCCGCGGAAAACGCCGCGCACCGGCACAGGACCCACCCCGCCAAGTGGACGTGGGAGAACATCGGCTTCATGAAACAGCAGCTGCGGGAGCTGGGGATCTCGTACGACTGGGAGCGCGAGTTGTCCACCTGTTCCCCCGAGTATTACCGGTGGGAGCAGCTGTTCTTCCTCTGGATGCTGGAGGACGGAATCGCATACCGGAAGCGGGCGCAGCTCAACTGGTGCGAGGAGTGCCAGACCGTCCTTGCGAACGAACAGGTGAACCGGGACGGGACATGCTTCATTCACGATGAGGAGCGCGTTACCCAACGTGAGCTCGACCAGTGGTTCGTCGGCACCACGAAGTACGCGGAGGAGCTTCTCTCCGGTCACGAGGAGCTGAAAGGAGGGTGGCCCGACAACATACTCGAGATGCAGCGCAACTGGATCGGGCGAAGCGAGGGCGCGGAAATCGACTTTCCTCTCGAGGACGGGGAGGGGAAGATCACCGTGTTCACGACGCGTCCCGACACGGTGTATGGGGCCACCTTCATGAGCATGGCGCCCGAACACCCGCTCGTCCTTGCGTTCGCCCGGAAGGCGGGGCGGGAGGCAGAGGTGCGGGAATTTCTACAGAAGGTTGCACAGCAGGACAGGATCGCCCGGTCCGGCGAGGAGGAGGAAAAGGAGGGGATCTTCACGGGAGGACTCTGTAAAAACCCGATGACCGGAAAGATGATCCCGATATACGCAGCCAATTTCGTCCTGTACGAATACGGAACCGGGGCCGTGATGGCGGTGCCGGCACACGATCAGCGGGATTTCGAGTTCGCGCGGAAGTACGGACTTCCCGTAACGGTCGTCATCCGGCCCGACGGGGAGGAGCTGTCCCCTGGGGCGATGACGTGCGCCCACGAGGGACCGGGGCGATTGGTCGACTCCGGTCCGTTCACCGGACTGCCCAGCGAGGAGGGGAAGAGGAAAATCACCGCGTACTTCGAAGAGAAGGGGATCGGAAAAGGGAAGGTCCAGTACCGCCTGCGCGACTGGGGGGTGAGCCGGCAACGGTACTGGGGTTGCCCTATCCCGGTCATCCACTGCCGGGATTGCGGCGTCGTCCCCGTCCCTGCACGGGACCTCCCGGTGGTCCTGCCCGAAGACCTCCCCTATACCCGAGAGAAGGGAAACCCCCTGGCCGGCGCCGAGGACTGGATCCGGGTCCCCTGCCCGGCCTGCGGCGGTCCGGCCAGACGGGAGACGGATACCTTCGACACCTTCTTCGAATCGAGCTGGTATTTCCTCCGTTACATCGACCCGAAGAACGACAAGGCGCCGCTCGACCCGGAAAAGATGCGCAACTGGATGCCCGTGGACCAGTACATCGGCGGTGTCGAGCACGCCTGCATGCACCTCATCTACGCCCGGTTCTTCCATAAGTATCTCCGGGACCGCGGGGTCGCCCACGGGAACGAACCGTTCCGCCGGCTCCTGTCCCAGGGGATGGTGTGCATGCAGACGATGGAATGTCCGAAACACGGATGGCGGTACCCGGAGGAGGTCGACGAGGAGGGGAAGTGCAGACAGTGCGGGGAGACGGTGGATGTCGGGCGGTCGATGAAGATGTCCAAGTCGAAACGCAACGTCGTGGAACCCTCCGTGCTCATCGAACGGTACGGCGCGGACACGGCGAGGCTGTTTTCCCTCTTCGCGTCTCCCCCCGAAAAGGATCTCGACTGGAACGAGCAGGGGGTCGAGGGGGCGTTCCGGTTCCTCGGCCGGGTGTTCCGGCTGCTTGCCCAGCGCAGGGAGGCGATCTCCCGGGCGGGAGAGAGCTGGGACGAATCGGCGGAGACCCGGCGGATTCGCCGTATGACCCACCAGACCCTCCGGAAAGTGACCGGGGACGTGGAAGAGAGGTTCCATTTCAACACGGCTATTTCGGCGATCATGGAGATGGTCAATTTCCTCTACCTGGTAGAGGACGCCGCCTGGGATTCCCCGGGAACGTCCCCGGCGCTCCGGGAAGCGGTCGAAATACTGCTCCACATGCTCTCCCCCTTCGGGCCCCATATCAGCGAGGAGCTCTGGGAGATGATCGGAGGGGAAGGACTGGTTTCATCCAGGTCATGGCCGAGGTTTGACGCGGAGGTGGCACGGGCGGAGGAGATCCTCGTGGTCGTGCAGGTCAACGGGAAGCTGCGGTCGCGGATCACCGTGGACGCCGGGGCGACAGAGGAGGAGATCCGGTCGACGGTCATGGCCGACCCCCGCGTGCTCGAATACACGGAAGGGAAGAAGATACGGAAAATGGTGTACGTCCCCAGGAAACTCGTGAGCATCGTCGTCTAGTGTTGCGTCTTGTGAACACATTGACAAACGAGTTCGTCGCACGGGCTCGCGGGGGGCTTCCTCTCCGCGACGCTCGCGACCTTGCGCCCGCTCGCTGCCGGTTCCGCTCGACGCAATTTCTCCCTCGCTCCACAGGCTGCGTCGAGGAACCCCCCGCAGCGCCCTGTGCGCGGAATGGACGCCTGTCCCGGGCTATCCCGGCGCTGAAACGGTGCGTCACTTTCCGCGGCCTCCTCCTTCTCTTCGCCGTTTTTCTCACTGCGTGCGGCTACACCCTCCAGGGAAGCCCGGGTTCCCGGTTCAGCGACCCGGGGATCCGGGTGGACCTGCGCCCCTTTGCGAACGAATCCGTCGTCCCGGACGGGGGAGCGTACCTCACGGCCCGTCTGCGGGACGAGATGCGCGGGAAAGGATTCCGGGGGCGCTTCGACCGTAGCCAGGCCGATTACCTTGTCGAGGGGACGGTGCGCGAAATCCGCGAGGAGGTGTTCTCCCACGGAACGGACGAGTTCGCCCTCGAGCATCGCATGACGATCTTCGTGGATATACGGGTCGTCGAGATCACGCAGGGACATCTTCTCTGGAAGGAGGACGGGCTCACCGATGCCGCTTCCTATTTCGCCGGTCCCGATTTCCAGTACACGGAGTCCAACCGCCGGATGGCGTTCGAGGAGGTTTGCCGACGGCTTGCCCGCAGGATCGGCGAGTCCCTGAGGGAGGTCCTGTGAGGGAAGCCCCGGTTCGTTCCGTTTTCCGTTCGTGGATACGGGAAGAGCCGGCGCCCGCGTACGTCCTGGGAGGAGAGGGAGCCAGGCTCTCGGAGATGGTTGCGGAAAGCCTGGTGTCCCGGTTCCGGAAGGAAGGGGAAACGGCGGAGCTGGTCCACTGGAGCGTCGTGGACCTGGAACGGGAGTCTCCCGGCGCCGCATGGCGGTCACCCTCGTTCTTCTTCCGGTGGCGGGTGTTTCTCCTCCCCGATGCGGGGGAGTGGAAACAGGGGCCACGCAAGGAGATCCTTGCGTATCTCGAGTCCCCCGATCCTTCCGTCCTGCTCGTTGTCCCCTGTGCCGACCGCAAGGCCCGGAAGCTGTTCACTTCCGTCCGCGGGATTCGATCGGCCTCCCCCGGGGAGGAGGATGTCGTCGACGCAATGGCCGACTTTGCGGTCAACCTGGCGGCCGAGGAAGGAAAGGCCCTGTCCGGGGACGCTGCCGTTTTTCTGGCAAGGTGGGTGGGAGCGGATTTCCCCCGGTTCCGGTCGGAAATGGGCAAACTGCTCTCCTTCGGGGCCTCGCGCGGAGAGATCGGGAAAAAGGAGATCCGGGAAGTGTGCGTTGCCGGGGGAGCGGTGGACCCGTTCCGCCTGGCGGACGACCTGATCTACCGGAACCGGAAAGGGTGCATCGAGAAGCTTAGGCGGTTTGCCGCCGGCGCCGAAAGCGGGGACTACCACTCCCTGGTCGGGGCGATTGCGTGGTCGGTACGGAGGAAACTGGCAGACACGGGGCGGCGCGGAACGGGAATGGCGGCGCGGTCCGGAGGGGCGGGGAGGTCGGTTTCGGTCGCAAGGGGGGCGGAGATCCTTACGGCGTTGTCGCGTATCGACCGGGACCTCAAAGGAGGAAGCGGCCTCACCCCCGAGCAGGTGTTCGAGATCCGGCTGCTGAAGCTTCTTGCCTAAAGAGGGATCCTTACGAGCTGCTTGTGGTTGCCTTGTGGACAGCCCGAGAGAGCCTGCCGACCTTTCGTGCCACGTTCTTCTTGTGAAGCACGCCCTTCGAGCCGGCCCGGGAGAGGACGGAGACGGCCTTGGAAAGAACCTTCCCTGCCTCCTCGGCGCCCGTTTTCTCCAAAGCGGAACGGACTTCCTTGATGGCGGATTTCACCGAGGAACGGACGTGACGGTTTCTCGCTCTTCGTTTCAGGCTCTGCTTGTGTCTTTTTATCGCGGACTTGATCCTGGCCAACAGGTTCCTCCTGCGAGATCCGATAAATGAAGGTAAAGAAGGAATTTAATACGAGGAGGGAAGAAATGTCAAAGGAAAAGAACAGGCGCGGGGATGCATCCGCCGGGGATTCACGCAGGTCGAGCGGGCGAAGCGGAAGAGGCGGTCATCTCCTCCGCACGCGTGCGGTCCCCCTCCCCTATGGCGTCGCATCCGCGGTCCTTCGCGACGGAATCCTTCAGTCGGTGGAATGGGAAAGCTCCCGAAAAAGGCTCGAGGCTGCTCTTGCGGAAAAATTCCCCGGAGCATCGGAGATAGACCCCGGGGAATGCGCCGCCGGGCGTCTCCTGCAGGCATACTCCGGGGGGCGGCGGGTCCCGGCGGAGGCCGTTGCCGCCATACCGGTGGCGTGGGACCGCGCACGGGGATTCCAGCGCATCGTGCTGCGCGAGCTGGCCAAAGTTCCCTACGGGAAGACGGTCACATACGGCGAGCTTGCCGCGAGGGCCGGCAGGGAGAGGGCGGCGCGCGCCGTAGGCGCGGCGTTGGCCCGGAACCTCTGGCCCGTCATCCTGCCCTGTCACCGGGTGGTGGGGGCAGGCGGCAGGATGGTGGGGTTCGGGAAGGGAATCCATGCGAAAAGGATTCTTCTTTCCTTTGAGGAGAGGAACCTTGACGTCGCGACGGGGTGCCCAAGAAACAGGCAAAATGTATAACCCGTGCAGACGTCACGTGGGAGGATGATTTTCCACAAGGCAATCCACAACCTTTCCCCCTTCGGTGTGGAAAGGGGGAAAGGTTCATTTCGTCATCTTTTTCGCCTTTTCCCAGAACCGGTCGAGTGTCGAAATGTCCGTCTTCTCGATGGAACACCCCGATTCCTTTGCGATTTTTTCCATCGCCTCGAATCGCCGCAAAAAACGTTCGTTGGCCATGGCCATGGCGACCTCGGGGTTGATGTTGAGGAATCGGGCCAGGTTTACCAGGGCGAAGAGCATATCCCCCAACTCATGCTCCATCTTCTCGGGGTCTCCCCCGGAAATGGCCTCTTTCAGTTCGTCCATCTCCTCCCCGACCTTCTCCATCACCTGCCCGGTGCTCTCCCAGTCGAATCCCGCGCGGGCCGCCTTTTTCGTGATCTTGGCGCCCCGGAGAAGGGAGGGGAAACTCTTGGGGACGCCGCCGACGAGGGAGGAATGATTCTTGTTTTCCACCGTCTTCTTGATATGTTCCCACTGGAGGGAAACCGCTTCCGGTGTGGCGGCGATGGCATCGGAAAAGACGTGCGGATGCCTCCGTACCATCTTCTCCGAGATGGAGTCGATCACGTCGGTGATGTCGAACTCCCCCCGGT
>JBAUKK010000039.1:0-2903 GCA_049577645.1 Candidatus Deferrimicrobiaceae bacterium | reverse complement strand
TCAGATACATCAGCGTCTGGATGTGCGCTCGGTCGAGATGAAATACGCGCTCGCCAAGATAAAACAGGCCAAACGCAGACACGACTCCAATGACGCCCAGCACCGTGGAGATCCCCAACACCACGCGCATGTTCCAGGCCTCGGGCTGATCCTTGTAATGAACGTTGTCATACGCGATGGACAGAATCGCCCCGTCGTTGAGCAACGCCAGCATCACGATCATCACAGCCGTCACCGGATAGAAGTTAAACACCAGGATTGCCAGCGTCATGAACAACAGCACGCGCAGCGTCTCGGCGATGCGGTGGATCGCGTAGTTGTTCATCCGCTGGAAGATTTTGCGGCTTTCCTTGATCGCGTCGATGATTACCGACAGGCCGGGCGTCATCAGCACGATGGCCGCCGCCGCGCGCGCCGATTTCCCCCTGACGAAAGATCGAACCGGAAAACACCGCCTCCCCAGGTTTGCGCGTGGCGGGCAAAGATTCGCCCGTCGGCACGGACTGATCCACCTCCACCGGGTCGCCCTCCAGCAAGCGCGCATCCGCCGGGACGATGTCGCCCAGGCGCACGCGGATGACGTCGCCCGGCACAAGCTCGCGCGCCTCCGGGGTGGTCCACTTCCCATCCCGTTTCACCCGGGCCTTGATCGCCAGCTTGGCTTTCAGCGCGGCGATGGCGTTGCCCGCCTGGTGTTCTTCCCGGAATCCGACCACGGCGTTGGCCACAAGCAGAAGGAGGATGACGCCGAAGTCCGGCCAATGCCGGGCTACCGCCGAAAGGATCACGGCCGCTTCGATCATCCAAGGGATGGGACCCCAGAATAGGTGAGGAATTTCAGGAACAGATTGGTTTTCTATTCTTCAATCTCGTTCGGGCCGTATTGGGTCAGCCGTTTCTGCGCCTCGGCTTGACTGAGACCGTCCGGCGGCGAACCTAATTTTTTCTCCACTTCCGGCATGGGAAGGGATTTAAGATCGTCCTTCGCATCGGGCTTCGATCCCGGCTTCGATTCGGGTTTATTTTTGGTCGCGTGTTCGTGTTTTTTCATAGGGGGTCTTCCGGTTCGAGGGACGGGTTTTCCCGCCCATGCAATCGTTCCTTGGATCTCCTGTAGCGCCGGATCAGGGTGTTGGTTGAGCTATCGTGCTTGAGTTGGCGCTTGGCACCGGTCTCAAGTTCGGGGATGATGCGCGCGGCAAGCGCTTTCCCCAGTTCGACCCCCCACTGGTCAAAAGAGTCAATGTGCCAAAGAGCGCCTTGAGTGAAGACGCTGTGTTCGTACAGTGCGACGAGCTTCCCCAGCGCCGCAGGAGTCAGCCGGTCCAGGAGGATTGTGCTGGACGGACGGTTCCCCTCGAAGGTCCGGTGCGGCACCAGCCATGCCGGCGTGCCTTCGGCCCGGACCTCCCGCGGCGTTTTGCCAAAGGCCAGCGCCTCCGCCTGGGCAAACACGTTGGCCAGGAGCAGGTCGTGATGGCGGCCGATGCGGTTCAGCGGCTGGACGAACCCGATGAAGTCGCAGGGGATGAGCCTGGTCCCCTGATGGATCAGCTGGTAGAAGGAATGCTGGCCATTGGTCCCCGGTTCCCCCCAGTAGATCGGCCCGGTCTGGCAGGCGACCTTGGTCCCGTCCAGCGCGACGTGCTTGCCGTTGCTCTCCATCGTCAACTGCTGGAGGTACGCCGGGAAGCGCTTCAAGTACTGCTCGTACGGAAGTACCGCCACGGTTTCCGCACCGAAGAAGTTGTTGTACCAGAGGCCCAGGAGCCCCATGAGCACCGGCAGGTTGCGCTCGAACGGGGCCGTGCGGAAATGCTCGTCCATCTGGTGGAAACCGTCGAGCATGGCGCGGAAATCCTCGGGGCCGATGGCGATCATCGTCGAGAGGCCGATCGCCGAGTCCATGGAGTACCGCCCTCCGACCCAATCCCAGAACCCGAACATATTCGCGGTGTCGATGCCGAACCTGGCCACTTCCCCGGTGTTGGTCGAAACCGCGACGAAATGCCTGGCAACGGCAGCGGGATGTTTCAACGTCTTGAGGGCCCAGTCGCGGGCCGTGTGCGCGTTGGTCATCGTCTCCAGGGTCGTGAAGGTCTTCGACGAGATGATGAACAGTGTCTCCTCGGCGTCGAGGTCGCGGGTGGCCTCGGCGAAATCGGTGCCGTCGATGTTGGAGACGAAGCGGAAGGTCAGGTCGCGCCGGCTGTAGTGCCGCAATGCCTCGTACGCCATCACCGGCCCCAGATCCGACCCACCGATGCCGATATTGATGATGTTGCGGATCGGCTTGCCGGTGTGGCCCTTCCACTCCCCACTGCGCACCCGGGTGGAGAAGTCGGCCATCTTGTCGAGCACGGCGTGGACCTGGGGCACGACGTTTTTGCCGTCCACGACGATGGATCGCCCTTTGGGGGCGCGCAGGGCCACGTGCAGAACGGCCCGCTTCTCCGTGACGTTGATCTTCTCGCCCCGGAACATGGCATCGATGCGAGCCCGCAGGCCAGACTCCTCCGCCAATTGCAAAAGGAGCCTGAGGGTTTCGTCGGTGATGCGGTGCTTCGAATAGTCAAGGTAGATGCCGACGGCCTCAGCGGTCATGCGCTCCCCGCGCGTTGGATCGTCGGCGAAGAGCTTCCGAAGATGCAACTCCCGGACTTTCTGGTAATGGGTTTCGAGGGCCTGCCATGCCGCGAGCGTGGTGAGTGGCGTGATGTTTTTTGCCATGCTCATTCCCCTTCCGGTGCTTGCCCGGGTGCTGGGAATGCCATCGTCAGCAGCCCGGTTTCCGCCTCGCCATCGCCGACAACGAAGGCGACGATGAGGTCGGGATTGTCGAACACCGCCCCGAACGAATGGCTGAGCGAATAGCCCAGCTCGCCGCCCTCGTGGATCGAGCC
>JBAUKK010000038.1:0-6621 GCA_049577645.1 Candidatus Deferrimicrobiaceae bacterium | reverse complement strand
CGGACATCCAGCGCGTCTCCCGCGGCGACTTCGGAGGCGGACCGCACCGCGCGCCCCGTCCCCCGGTGCGTCGCGACGGCGTATCCCCGGGTAAGGACCGAGGCCGGATCGAGGGCGGCAAGCTTGCCCTGAAGACCCTCGAGTGCCCGTCGGAATCCCGCCCGCCTCGCGTCCGCCTGCCGTGCCGACCGCTCCGAAAGGACCGCGAGATCCCCCCGCTTCCGGGAAACCCACGCGGCGGGGGAATGGGCGCGAACGGATTCGGACAGGGACGCCACCCCCTCTCTCCCTTCCCTCGTCCGGCCCCGCATCGCCTCGGATAGCGCCTCGGTCCGTTCCACGACCGCGAACCGTCGCGCCTGAAGGGCGGGGCGCGGATCGGACAGGGCCCCCGCGGCGATCCGCCACTCGCGGCGAAGGGTCTCCCGCCCGTACTGCTCCGCTTTCCGTCCGCGGAGGATCAGGGCCGCCACGCGCTCCCAGACCTCGTCCCTGTCGGGGACCGCCATCTGCGCGGCGGCCGTGGGCGTCGACGCCCGGTGGTCCGCCGCCAGATCCGCGAGCGTGAAGTCGGTTTCGTGTCCGACGGCGCTGATCGTCGGAACCGGCGAGGCCGCGATCGCCCTCACGACCGCTTCCTCGTTGAACGCCCAGAGGTCCTCCACCGATCCGCCCCCTCTTCCCACGATGATAAGGTCGACCCCTCCGCGCGAGGCAAGTGCGACCATCGCCCGCGCGATGTCCCCGGCGGCGCCCTCCCCCTGCACCAGCGCCGGGACGAGCGTGATCCCGATCGGGGGCCACCTTCGCCGGGCGACGCGGATCATGTCCCGCAGCACGGCGCCCTGTCTCGAGGTCACGATTCCGATGCGCGTCGGGTACCGGGGAAGGGGCCTCTTCCTCGCGGAATCGAACAGCCCCTCGGCGGCGAGACGCTCCTTCCTTCTCTCCAGCTCGAGCAGAAGGGAACCGAGTCCGCGCACCTCGACGGACTGGGCGTACAGCTGATACTCCCCTTTCCTCTCGTAGACGCCTACGGACCCCGTCACGACAACGAACTGGCCGTCCGCGATCTCTCCGAATACGTATCGTTCCCGGCCACGGAAGCAGACGACGCGGATCTGGGCACCCTCGTCCTTCAGGGAGAAGTACCGGTGGCCGGAAGGGTACAACCGGTAATTCGACACTTCCCCTTCCACGCGGACGAACCGGAAGGACCCCTCGAGGCAACCCTTGATGCGCGCGGTCAGCTCGGAAACGCTCAGCACTCCCCGCGACAGCTCCTCCCCTCCGGAGGGCGCGACGGGCGGGAAGAGGGGGCCGTGCGAATCCCTGCTCACCCCGATTGCTCCCTTGCGAACAGTTCGTCCAGCGTCACGGCCCGGACTCCTTCGGCCTCGAGGTCCGCAACGAGGTCGAGGATCGCCCGGAGGGACTCCTTCCCCCCGTGGCAGACGAGGACCGCCTTCCCCTTCTTTTTCGCGATCGACAACACCCGCTTCCACTGGAGGCGCATCTCCTCCAGTTGCTTGTCGGTATCAAAAAAGACGTCGCGCCGGGCCACCGGGATCCCCGCCCGCAGCGCTGCCTGAACGGCGACCGAGCGGGAGGTGGTCAAGCTGTCGAGGAAAAACAGTCCCCGGGACTTGAGAAGAGCGGCAAACACCGCCATCGATTCCGGATCGGCGGTAAACGCGGACCCCATGTGGTTGCTTACGCCGGATGCCCAGGCGTTCTCCTTGACCATCCGGTCGAGCAGGGCGTCCATCTCCTCCCGGCCCATCCCCCTGCGGAGGCGGAAACCGTCGGTCCGGTCGGAGACGGGACTTACCGGTTCCATCGGGACGTGGATCAGGACACCGAAGCCCCGCTCATGAGCGGCCTTGGCGAGCCGGCGGGAGGAGGGCCCGAAGGGGATGACCGCCAGCGTGATCTTTTCGGGGAATTTGAGCCACTCGGCGTCCCGCGTGGGGTCGTATCCGTTGTCGTCCACGACGATGGCGAGGCGGGGAGTCGGAACCTCCGCCGGCACGGCTTTCGTGGCAGGCTGCGTTGTCCCCGGGGAAATCGCGGCCGGCGCCTCGGGCTCACCCTCCGAGGTGGGGTCTCCCCGGTCCCTGCTTTCCCCTCCGGGCATGAGGACCACCAGGCCGATGGTGACTAGCCCCGCGAGAAATGCGCAGAGCATCAGCGGTCCCCACCGCCACTTTCTTCCGGGGTCCCTTCTGCCGCCCCTTCCCTTCTTCCGACGCATCATCCTTTCTTGCTAGGAGTGAGCCACATCAGGACGCTTTCGCCTTGTCCAGATAGCGGGACTTGAAGATCTCCCACCCCTTCAATAGGTCCACGGCCCGCTCAAGCTGGATATCCTTCTCCTCGCGCGGCTTCCCCTCCAAAACCGGGGGTGCGGATTCCTTCCCGCCTTTCTCTTTCCCCTGTTCCTCCATTTTCCTCGTTCCCTCTTCCGCGGGAGGGGGGGCTCCCTCCTCCGGGACCTTATCCGCCTCTTCCTCTTCTTCCCCCTTGAGGTGTCGCCGGATATCCTTTTCCCGGATTGCCTTCAGGTGTCCCGTCCGGGCATCCCGGGCGTTTTGCACCACGATATCCGGCTCGATCCCCTTTGCCTGGATGGACCGTCCGTTGGGCGTGTAGTATCTCGCCGTGGTAAGGCGGAGCGCAGAGCCGTCCTCCAGGGGGAGAATCGTCTGGACCGACCCCTTGCCGAACGTCTGCGTCCCCAAAAGGATCGCGCGGCCATGATCCTGGAGGGCGCCCGCGACGATCTCCGACGCGGAGGCGGACCCGGCGTTCACCAGGACGACCATCGGGAATTCGCCGTGCGTCCCCTCCTTGTGGGCGGAATACTTGTATTTCTGCGCCTCGAGGCGCCCGTCGGTATAGACGATGAGCCCCGAATCGATGAACTTGTCCGCCACCTTCACCGCCTGGTCCAGCAACCCGCCCGGGTTGTTTCGAAGGTCGAGCACGAGGCCGCGCAAGCCCTCCTTCTCCTCCATCCGCGCCTGGATCGCGTTTTCCAGTTCCGCGGTCGAATCCTGCTGGAACTGGAGGAGCTTGACGTAGCCGATACCATCGCCGAGGTCTTTCGTCTTCACGCTCCTGATCTTGATGATGTCGCGCGTGATGGTGTACGGCAGCAATTCCCCGACCCCCTCCCTCGCCACCCAGATCTTCACTTTCGTCCCCGGCTCGCCCCGCAGACGCTTGACGGCGTCCATCACGGTCATTTCCTTGGTGGGGTCGTCCTCGATTTTCACGATCTTGTCTCCGGCCAGCAACCCCGCACGGTCCGCCGGCGTGTCCTCGATGGGGGCGATGATGGTAAGGATGCCGTCCTTGATCCCGATCTCGATTCCCAGGCCCCCGAACACTCCTTTCGTCTCGACCTCCACCTGCTTCAGCATGTCCGGGGTCAGATAGGAACTGTGCGGGTCCAGGTTCTGGAGCATCCCCTTGATGGCCCCCTCCACGAGCTGGTCCATGTCGGGCTCTTCCACGTAGCTGGTCTGGACGGCGGAGAGAACATCTCCGAATATCTTGAGTTTTTCATATACGACATTGGCCTGGGCCGTAGGGCGGTCCGACAGGAGATCCCCCGAGAGGAACCCCACGAGAAACACGAAGATGACGACAGCAGGCCCCCACCACTTCTTTCCCTTCATTCAACTCCTCCTTCGATCCTTAAAATCGCGACATGCCGACGGCTGCGCTCCTCAGCGGGCAAGGGAGATCACCGCCATGGGGTCGATGGCGGTTCCCGCGGCCCGAAGTTCCAAGTATAGCACCGATTTCCCGTCGGGGCTTGCGGGAAGACGGCCGATGTTCTGCCCCGGCGCGACGACCTGCCCCTGGGCGACGCTGAACGATTCCGCCTTTCCGTACACGGAAAAGAGGCCGGTTCCGTGCTGGATGATGAGCACGTTGCCGAACCCGGATACCGTGCCCGAAAACACGACGTTCCCTTTCCCGATCGACCGGATCGGGGATCTCGAGGTGGCCTCGATCTCCACCCCGTGGTTCTCGACCTCGACGTCGAATACGGGGTCCCGGTACTTTCCGAACGGCCCCACGACCCTGCCCCGCACGGGCGCGACCAGCCCTCCCGGAATGGACGAAAACTTCGAGGGGCCCGCCTCTCTTCCCTTCGGTGGACGCCGCCTCTCCGCTTCCCGCACCTCGCGCTCGATCCGGGAAACGAGCGCCTCCATCCTGGCCAGGCTTGCCCGGAGGACTTTCAGTTCCTTCTCTTTCCGTTTCTTCTGGCTTTCGATCCCATGGAGCCGCTTCGCCTCCTTCTCCCGCTGGGTCAGAAGCAAATTCCCCACCTTCTTTTCCCGGGAGATCTTCTTTTCCGACAGGTGAACCTGGCGCTCGATCCCGGACAGCGCGTTCTCCTTCTTCTCCTTTTCGACCGAGAGGCGGCCCATCTTTTGCGCTTCCGAAGCGAGCACCCGCGTCATGAGGTAGCGCATCCTCTCTCCACGCACCTCCACGAGGGGAAGCCTCGCCGCCCCTCTCTCCTTCCGGAACGCCTGGACCGCCGCCTGCTCCAGCTCGCGCTGCGTGCCCACCCGCGCCTGCTCGAGGACGCGTACCTCGGCCTCCGCCTTGTCCATATCCCGGGCGAGCGCGGAAAGTCTCTTGTCGATCCGCGCGATGCGGCGCCGCTGGACGGCGAGCCGTTTCCGGATGTCGTCCACTTTGTCACGCGCCGTCCGCTCCCGGCGAAGGGCCTCGTCGAGTTCGGCCGCCGCCGCCTCCGCCTTCCTGCGCATTTCGGTAAGACGCGCCTTCTCCTGGCGCAGCCTGTCCTGTGTGCTGCCCGCAAGGGAAACCCCCGGCGGCAGCAGGAAGGCGGAGATCATCACCACGCAGAGCGCGAATCTGGCCAGCGGCGGGAAAACCGTCATCTCCCCTTCGTATAGGCCGCGCGCCACCCGGCCAGGGAGGCCAGCCCGGGGAAGATCGAGGCGGCCAGAAGGAAGACGCACACGGCGGGAAGAAACCTCGCGTCGAGAAATTCCTCCGTGGACCCCACCACGGTGCGGATGAGGGAGAACCGGCCGGACGCAAGGAGAAGGGCGAAGAAAGAGGCGCCGGTGGCGAGGACCGCGACGACACCGCCGGCAAGGAAGGCACCGGCGGCGCGGCTCACTGCGATCCGGTTGCCCGGAATCCCCCTTTCGGCGAGGAAGGAAACGTCGGGAAAAAGCCTTGCCGCGCGGGCCCTCTCCTGCATCGCCAGGATCGCCAAGAAGACGACGCACACCAGGGCGAAACCGGACCAGAGCAGGGCGTTGGCCCAGAGCTTCATCCTCAGCAGCCCCGGCATGACATCTCCGCCCGAGAGGATCTTCTCCACCTGGGACAAAGGCGTAAGCGCCGATCGAATCTCCGCGATCCCCTCTTCGGATAACCGCTCGGGCCGAAGCTTCACCTCCACGTACCCGGGAAGGGGGTTCTTTCCCTCGCCGCGGAGCGATTCGAGCCCGGGGTAGGCCACCAGGAACTCCTCCCACGCCTCGTCCGGGGTCCGGTAGTGCGCCTCCCGGACCAACGCCATCGCCGCGACTTTCGCCGCAATGCCCGCCCCCTCCTCGTCGGGGACGCCGATGGACAGGATGGCCGTGATCGTGTACTGGCCGGAGAGGAACCGGTTGACGCCCCCGGACAGAAGCATTGTCAGGAAATACAGGGCGGCGAGAAAACAGAGCAGGAACCGTCCGGCGGCCTCTTTCCGCATCGATCCGCCCTGGAGACTCCAGTCGATCCACCAAAGGGACGGGCCGCTCACTCTCACCCTCCCGTCTTCTCCGGAAGGGTCTCGACCGGCGGCAGTGAAGCCGCCGCCACGCGGACCGGGCGCGGACCTCCCAGACGGTAAAGGAGGAACGGCCCCGCGGGACGGGGGGAAGGCATTATTGCCGCCTGCCATTTTTCGGGCAGCTGTCGCTCCATCATGAGGATCGTCCTCTCTTCCCTGGCCAGTGCGCGCAAAAGCCCCCCCAGCCTGTCCGCCCACTCGCTCCCCGCGTTCGCGAGGACCATGTCGAGGAACAGGTACCGGGGGTTGCGGTAAAGTTCCACCGCGAGCGCGACCCGGGTCCGCTCCGATGCCGACAGGGAGGCCACCTCCTCCCCTTCCGCCCCGGAAAGCCCCACCAGCGGGAGCAGTTCCGCCATCCGGCCCTCCTGTTCCGCGGCCGGCACCCCCTCTGCGACAAGTGCCGAACGGCGAAAAAGGTCAACCACCGTCTTGCCCGCCTCCCGGGGAAACGATTCCGGGACCACGCCGGAGTCTGCGCGGAACCGGCGGTTGTGTTCCGGGCCGCCCCGGTACAGCGACTCCCCCCCGACGACGACATCCCCGAAATCGGGATGCCTTTCCCCCCGGAGAACCCGCATGAGGAGGGTTTTCCCGCAGGAAGAGGGACCGGTCACGATCCACATCTCGCTTTTTCCCGCGGCAATAGTAAGCCCCTCCCAGAGGGTCCGTCCCCGCGAGACGGCGCCGACGTGGAACGCCTCAATCATTTTCCGTCGCGTCCTGCGCCAGCGATTCGAAGGCTCCGGAGAACAGGTTGCGGATCTCGTCGAGGT
>JBAUKK010000037.1:0-8514 GCA_049577645.1 Candidatus Deferrimicrobiaceae bacterium | reverse complement strand
TCTCCCAGAAGAATCGACTGCGCCGGTACGCGAGGGACCTGGAGGAATCGTATATCGCCACGGTGCGGGTTCTCGCCGCCTCGATCGATGCGCGCGATCCGTACACGCTGGGGCACTCGACCCGGGTTTCGTTTCTTTCGTGCGAACTCGGCAGGAAGCTCGGGTTTTCCACGGCGGAGATCGAACATCTGGAGAAGGCGTGCCTCTTCCACGATGTCGGGAAGATCCGGACGCCGGACGGCATCCTCCTCAAGGAGCAGAAGCTCTCCTCCCATGAGCTCAGGCTGATGCGGAAGCACCCGGACGACGGGGCGGACATCCTCCGGATGGCGCCTTCCCTCCACCGGTATATCCCCGTGGTGCGATATCACCACGAGTGGTATAACGGCAAAGGATACCCGGAGGGGAGAATGAACTCGGAGATACCGATCCACGCGCAGATCATCTCGCTCGCCGACGCGTTCGACGCCATGACGTCGTCCCGCCCGTACCGGAAGGCATTGACGACCAAGGAGGCACTCGAGGAGATTCACCGGTTCCGAGGCACCCAGTTCTCTCCGGAACTGACCGATGTTTTCATCCGGATGGTGAACGAGATGCCCCCGATGGAAGCGGTAAGCACCGACGCCGAAGGCGGGAGGGGAATGGCCCTTTGAAGGTACCCATCCGTTCCACGGGCGCCCTCCTGGCCGCTCTGCTGGTCGGCGGATGCGCCGAGTGGAGGATCCCGCCGGATCGCGAGAGGCCTGCCGAGGTTGTCACCTCTCCCAGGGTCGGCGCCCCCCGCCCGGCAGCGTCCTCGTCCGCCGACAATACCTGCCTCGAAGGCATTGCCATGATGAAGGAGGGGAGATTCGAGCGGGCCCTGGCGCTTTTCGCCGACGTCTGGAAGGAGATTCCCGGCTATCGCGGGGTGGAAGAGAACTTTCCCGCCGCCCTGGAAGGGCTCAAGAAGAGCGGAGACGAGGCGCTGCGGCAGGGGCGGGCCGGAGAGGCCGGGAAGCGGTGGATGGCCGCCTTGAAATTCCTCTCCCATCCCGCGCTGAAGGGAAAGAAGCTTTCCTTTTCGAAGGGGGATCTCAAAGAAAGCGTCGACAAGCTGACCGACAATCTCATGGAGAAAGCGGTTGCGGACTACCGGGAGGGGCGCCTCGAGGAAGCCATCGCCACCTGGCGGGATATCCTTGCCTACGACCCCGCACACGAAGAGGCGAACAAGTCCGTCAAGACCGCCACCACGCAACTCGAAAGCCTGAAGAAGATGACCCCGCCGACCCCCGGCAAGTAGACCCGGGGGGGGGCGGATTGCCGCCCCTCTAAGGCTCCGGCAGGCGCTTCCGGCTCTCGCTCAGGAAGAACAGGACAGGCACGGTCATCCTCGACAGGAAAAGCGAGGCCACCTCCCCCGCCATCAGCGAGATCGCCAGCCCCTGGAAGATCGGGTCGAACAGGATCACGGACGCGCCGACGACCACCGCGGCGGCAGTGAGCATCATCGGCCGGAACCGGACCGCCCCCGCGTCGATTACCGCCTGGTCCAGCGGCATCCCCTGCGCAAGGCGCAACTCCACGAAGTCGACGAGGATGATCGAGTTGCGGACCACGATCCCGGCCCCCGCGATGAAACCGATCATGGACGTGGCCGTAAAGAAGGCTCCCATCAGCGCGTGGGCGGGGATGATCCCCACCAGGGAAAAGGGGATGGCCGCCATGATCGTAATCGGCGTCCGGAACGACTGGAACCATCCCACCACGAGGATATAGATCAGCACGAGCACCGCGGCGAAGGCCAGCCCCAAGTCCCGGAACACCTCGTAGGTGATGTACCACTCGCCGGCCCATTGCATCGAATATTTCTGGTCCGTGAAGGGCTGGCTCGCCACGTAGCGTTCCATCCGGTATCCGCCCGGCATCGTGAGCTTGTCGAGTGCCTTGTCGATCGTGAGGATCGCGTAGACGGGGGACTCCACCTTTCCCGCCACGTCGGCGGTCACGTACACGACGGGCATCAGGTTCTTGTGATAGATGCTCTTTTCGGCCGTCTCCTCCTCGACCCGGACGACCTCGCCCAAGGGAACCAGGTTCCCCTGGCGGCCCGTCACCCTGATCTGTTTCAGGGCTTCCACGCGGGACCGCTCCGCGAGGGGAAGCCGCAGGAGGATCGGCACGTCCTCCTGCTCCCGGGGCTGGTGGAGAAGTCCCACCTCCTGTCCCCGCACGGCCAGGCCAAGCGTCGCAGCGACCTGCTCCACAGACACGCCGGAAAGAGCCGCCTTCTCCTGATCCACGGCGAAGCGGTACCTGGTCTGGTCGTCCTCCACGTACCAGTCCACGTCCACAACGCCTTCGGTTTTCTTAAAAATATCCCGGATCTGCCGGGCCACCTCGATCTGCCCCCGGTAATCGGGCCCGTAGACTTCCGCCACCAGCGTTTGCAGAACCGGCGGCCCGGGAGGGACCTCGACCACCTTGATCCGGGCGCCATGTTTCGCCGCGACGGCGTCGATCACCGGCCGGACCCGTTTCGCGATGTCGTGGCTTTGCGTCTTCCGATCCCCTTTCGGAACCAGATTCACCTGGATGTCCCCCTCGTTGGCCCCCCGGCGCAGGAAATAGTGTCGCACCAGGCCGTTGAAGTTGTAGGGGGAGGAGGTACCCACGTACATCTGGTAATTCACCACTTCCGGGACCGCGGCGACGGTGTTGCCGATCTCCCGGGTGACCGCGGCAGTTTCCTCCAGGGTCGTGCCTTCGGGCATGTCGATCACCACCTGGAACTCGCTCTTGTTGTCGAAGGGGAGCATCTTCACCTTCACGACCTTGAAGGCGAACAGCGACAATGCCCCCAGGAGGAGAAAGACAACCGTGAGCAGGAAGCTGTAGCGCCACACGCGGACGTGGAGGAGCCGGCCCATGGCGCGCCGGTAATAGCGCGTCGTCCACCCCTCCTCGCCATGTTGCGCCTCGCCCTCCTGGGAAAGGAGTCGGACGCTCGCCCAGGGGGTGACGATGAAGGCCACGAGGAGCGAGAAGAGCATGGCCGCCGTCGCGCCCACGGGGATGGGGCGCATGTAGGGTCCCATGAGGCCGCGGACGAACGCCATGGGGAGAATGGCGGCGATCACCGCGAAGGTGGCGAGGATCGTGGGATTGCCCACCTCGTCCACCGCCTCCACGGCGATCTCGGCGACAGGCCGGCCGCGATTCTCCGGAAGACGGTAGTGACGGACGATGTTCTCCACGACGACGATCGCGTCGTCGACCAGGATGCCGATGGAGAAGATGAGGGCGAACAGGGTCACCCGGTTGAGCGTGTAGCCGGTGAGGTAGAAGACGGCCAGGGTGAACGCCAGCGTGACGGGGATGGCGGTGGCCACGATCCCCGACTCCCGCAGACCCAGCGTGAACCAGATAAGGACCGACACCGAGACGATGGCGATCAGCATGTGGAGGAGCAGCTCGTTGGACTTCTCCGCCGCCGTCTCGCCGTAGTTCCGGGTGACGGTCAGCTTCACGCCGTCGGGTATCGTCCTTCCCCTGATTTCCTCCACCTTCCCGATCACCTTCTCGGCGATCGCGACCGCGTTGGTGCCCTTTCGCTTGGCGATCGAGAGGGTCACGGCCGGAGCGGGGGCAAGAGCCTTCTCCTGCGCAGCGGGTCCCAGGCCGAAGAGAACGTAGTCCGCGGCCTCTTCCGGTCCGTCCACGATATGCGCCACGTCCCGCAGGTACACGGGCCGTCCTTCCGATACCCCCACCACTACGCGCCCCACGTCCTCGGCGGTGTGCAGGAACGCCCCGGTCTCCACCAGGAACTCCCGGTTCCCGGAGGAGAAACTTCCCGACTGGAGCTGCCGGTTTGCGGACGCAAGCATCGGCACCAGGGTCTCGGGGGCGACGCCGCGGGCCGCCATCCGCGCCGGGTCCAGGATCACCCGGACCTGGCGGCGTCTCCCCCCGATGATTTTGATCTCCGAGACATCGGGAATCGTCTTGATCTGGTCGTTAAGCTCCGCGGCCACCCGGCGCAGGGCGTAGTGGTCGTACCGGTCGCTGGAAAGCGTAAGGGCGAGGATGGGGACGTCGTCGATGGACCGGGGCTTGACCAGGGGCGTGCTCGCCCCGGGAGGGATGAGGTCGAAGTTGGCGAACATCTTCTGGTTCAGGCGGACGATGCTTTTTTCCTCGTCCTCGCCCACCTTGAACCGGACGATCGCCATGGACCGGCCCGGGGACGAGGTGGAGTAGATGTACTTGACCCCCGGGATCTCCCAGAGGAGCCTTTCCATGGGCTTGGTGACCCGCTCCTCCACCTCCCTGGCCGACGCCCCGGGCATCCGCACGAAGACGTCGATCATGGGCACGATGATCTGCGGCTCCTCCTCCCGGGGGAGGAGAACCACGGCGCCGACGCCGAGGAATATCGCGGTAATGATGATGAGGGACGTCAGTCGGGAGTCGATGAAGGCGGAGGCGATCCGGCCCGCGATCCCTCGCCCTGCTTGACTCATTTCCGGACCTCCACCCGGATCCCGTCCACGAGCTTTTCCAGGGGGGAGATCGCAACGCGCGCCCCCGGCCCGATCCCCGAAAGGATCTCCACCTCGTCCCCGAACGTTTTGCCGGTCGTCACCATAACCAGGCGCGCCACGTTGTCCGCCGTGACGGTGTACAGCGCGTCATAGCCGCCCACGCGCGAGATCGCCTTCCGCGGGACGACCAGCATGTTTTCCTTTCCCGTCGGGAACAGAACCCGCCCGAACATCCCGGTGCGCAAGCGCTGACCCGCGGGGAGGTCCACCTTGGCGGTGAACGTCCGGCTCTCCGGGTCCACCTGCGGGACCACTTCGGAAATCGTCCCGGGGATTTCCTTACCCGGAGCCGTGCCCAAAACAACCCGAACCCGGGAACCGACCTTGAGGGCGCCGAGGTAGACCTCCGGCACGGAGGCCTCGATGCGGTACCGTCGCGTGTCTTCCAGGACGAGGATGGGCACCCCGGGGACAGCCATCGAACCGGCGTCGGCCTTTTTCTCCGTGACGACCCCCGGGAAGGGCGCCGTTACCCGGGTGTAGGATAGCATCGCACGCGCCGCGCCCGCCTGGGCCTTCGCCTGCGCGATCTTCGCGGCCACTTGTGCCCGTTTGTCCAGCGACCGCTCGTACTCCTTGACCGCGACCGTCCTTTTGACCTCGATCTCGTCGAACTCCTGCGGGGTGACGACCCTCTCCTCGTGAAGCATCCGGAACCGCTCGTACGTTTTCTCGGCGAGCGCCTTTGACGCCTCCGCCTGCGCGATGGCGCCCTCGACCTCCATGAGGCCGGCCTCCGCTTCGACGACCATCGCCTCCGCGGCCGTAAGCTGCGCCCGGATCTGCGTGTCGTCGATCGTGGCCAGGAGCGCTCCCTTCCTCACCCGCTCCCCCTCCGCGACGGGAAGGGATGTGACCCTCCCCATCACCTGGGGGGCCACGGCGGCGATCGTTTCCGCCCGGACGGTCCCGACCATTTCAGCGAAGCTCCCGCGGGAAACGGCTCCGGCCGTGAGGACCTCCACGCCGGCCACCGGTGGTCTCTCCGCGGATACCGGGCCGTGTTTCCCCTTTTCGCCGCACCCGGCGATCATCGCGGCGATTCCCGTGAGCAGAAAGATCCATACGGTGGGCGCCGGGAATGCTGCGGCCAGCCTGCGAATCCCTCCCGAACGCAGTCGGGTGCCCCTCCTCATCGCCCCCCCCCCTTTCCCGGTATTTCATCCGTTTCGGGCAGCGCCCAGGACAGCAGCCCCCCGGAGGCGTACTCAAGCTGCGCCCGGGAATGCTGCAGGTCGTTCTGCGCCCTGACCAGGTCGGCCCGGACGCCGTTGAGCGCCGTCTGCGCGTCCACCAGGTCGATCATACGGGCGAGCTGGTTCTCGTACCTCGACTTGACCAGCCGCGTTCCCTCCTCGGCGGCGGCGACCGCTGTCCGGGCGATCTCCACGCGACGGGCCGCCTCCTCGACGGAGAGGTGCGCCTGGATCACCTGGAACGCAGCGAGATCTTCCGCCCCCCGGTAATGCTCCCGCGCTTTCGCTTTCTCCGCGGAGGCCCTGCCCACCTCCGCCTCGCGGCGCAGCCCGTCGAACAGGTTCCACGTAAGACCCACCCCGACCTTCCAGGTGCGATTGTCGGGGGAGAAGATCCCGTCCTGCCCGTCGATCTGGTAGGCGCCCATCACACCCACCGTGGGAAGATATTCCGATTTCCGAAGGGACACGTTGGCCTCCGCGTTCGCAAGCCGAAAGGAGAACGCACGGAGGTCGGAACGATTGGCGCGGACCGCCGCGATCCTCTCCTCGATCGTTCCGGCCTCCGGCAGGGGCGGTATCGGACCGGACGCATCCACCCGTCCTCCTCCCGGTTCGCCCATCGCAAGCCCCAATCCCGACTGCGCCAACAGGAAGCGGCTCTCCGCCGTCACCTGGGCGCTTTCCGCGGAGGCGAGAAACACCCGGGCCCGCAGCACGTCGGAGGCAAGCCCCGTGCCGGCCTTTTCCATCACTTCCGCGATACGGTGGTGTTCCCGGGCGTCGGACAGTCCCTGCCGTGCCACCGCTACGAACTCCTTCGCCGTCAGCACGCGGAGATAGGCCGTAAGGACCTGGAAGACCGTCTCCTCCTTCTTCCGCGAAACATCGAGACCGGCCGCCTTCGCCTCGCGTCTGGCCATTTCATAGCCGAGATACGCACGCGGTGCGAAGATCGGCTGCTCGATCGTAAACGAGGTAACATAGTCGTTGATCGGCGGCGCCTCGTTGAAGTTGTCCACGTCGGCGAAGTCGGAGGCCAGTAGCCGCTCCTGGTTCAGCTTGATCGCAAATGCCTCCGCCGGCACGTTCGTACGCACGAACCGCTCCTCGAGGGAAAGCTTCGGAAGGTAGTTCCCCCGCGCTGCCTCCGCCCCCTTGCGCGCGGAGGTCCACTCGTACCCGGCCGCCGAAACAGACGCGTTGTTTTCCAGGGCCCGCGCCACCGCCCCGGGGAAATCGACCGTGTCGGGCCCGGACGCGACGGCAGGACCCGCGGCTACCCAGGCGAGGAGGATAACGACAGAACCAAAGAGGGACGTCGGAACCGGAAAGCGTTCATGTCTGGCCATCTTCATTCTTCCCTTCCCCGCCGGTTCCGTAAAACCCCGTCGCAAAGCCGGCGGAAGAATCTCCAAGGCAAAGAGGGTGCCACACGCCGAACAAACACCAAATGGCAACAAATATCTATGTTCTTTGAAAGATTAGACAAATACGCCGGATGCTCTGAAATGAGGGAGAAAAGCGTGCAACATAAAACGCAACATGATGCGCACCGAAATGAAACCGTAGTGCAACGCTATTAATTGTTGCATGATTGCTGGCGTCCCTTGCCTGCCCCGAATAAAGTCTTTTCGACCCGTTACCTGCCCCCGAGGACGGCAATGGTATAGCGATCGGTATGCAAAACCTTCGCGGCCACCCGGTTCACCTCTTCGAGGGTCACCGCTTCGATCTTCTCCGGCTCCCGGAACGTCTCCTCGTACCCGATTCCATAGAGCTCATTGTACATCATCTTGTCGGCATAGGCGGAATTGCTCTGCAGACCGATCTCGTACCTGCCGATCATCCACTTTTTCGCCCTGTCGAACTCCTCCGCCGTGACCCCGTGCGCCCGTACTTCTTCGATTTCCTTCAGGGTATCCGTAATAGCCCCGTCCCGTTTTTCGGCGCTGGTGCCCATGTAGACCGCAAAGAACCCCGGGTCGACCTGCTCCGAGGAGAACGAAGTCACCGCGTACGCCAGCGACTTCTTGTCCCGGAGGTTGGTGAAGAGCCTGCCCCCCTGTCCGGCGAGTGCCGACCCGAGAACGTCGAGGGCATACCGGTCGGAATCGGTGACCCGTGCACCGGTATACCCGATGACGAAGTGCGCCTGCTCCTTCTCCCCCGGCTCTTCCCCCCGGCGGATTCCCTTTTCCTCCGGCACCGGCATCGGCCCGATCGGGACGAATGCCTCCCTGGGGGGAAAGTCCCCGAATGCCTCCCGGACGGCAGAGAGCGCTTCCCCGGCGCCGATGTCCCCGGAAACCACGACCACCATGTTTCTCGGGTCCGCCCATCTCCGGTAGTAGCGTTCCAAATCCTCCCGGGTGATCCTGCCGATCGACTCCTCCGTCCCCAGCGGATTGCGGGCGTACGGGTGTTCCCCGTAGTGGGTCGCGAGGAAGAGGAGGATGACCGACCGGACCATGTCGTCCTTCTGGAGCTTGAGCCGCCCCAGGACCTCCTGGCGCTTCTTTTCGAGTTCTTCCGCCGGGAACGAGGGCCACCGGAGCGACTCGACGAACAGGCGGAACCCGGTGGCGAAATCCTTGCTCATCATGCGGGCCCGCAGGCCGAAGGAGTTTCTGCCCGAAAAACCGGAAAGATCGGCCGCGATGTTTTCCACCGCCTCCGAGATCTCGATCGCCGTCCTGTCCTTCGTACCCTTGGTAAGCATCTCG
>JBAUKK010000036.1:0-8252 GCA_049577645.1 Candidatus Deferrimicrobiaceae bacterium | reverse complement strand
CAGCAGCACCCTGCGAAGGGGGGTACGGTCCCGGCTTCGGCCCGGACATGCCCGGCACGCCGACCAGGTGGTGCATAGAAGCGATGCGTGCAAGGAGATCTTCCGTCGGGGGAAGGAGATATCCGAGAGGGCAGGGAGCGCGGAAACAAGTGCTTTCCACCTGCTGACGGCTATCCTTTCCGATCCGGGACCGATCGTCTCCGCCGTACTGACAGGCGCGGGGATCCAACCCGGGTCGCCGGTCCCGCCGGATCCCCTTTCCTCACCGATGCGCGAAGAAGTGAAGGAACCTGCCCGGACCGAGGATGTGGGCACGATGGTTTCCGAACCGGAAACGCCGGAGGCGAACACCCCCGTACTCGACCGCTACGGGCGGGACATCACCCGGGTGGCCCGCGAGGGGAGCCTGCTGCCGTTCGTGGATTCCGAGAGGACACGGAACACTCTCCGTCAGCTCCTCAAGGTCCTGGTGATGCCTACGAAAAACAACCCGGTGCTTGTCGGGGAGGCGGGTGTGGGGAAGACGGCTATCGTCGAGGCGCTCGCCGAGCGCGTCGCCACGGGACGAGACAGGCGCGTGCTCGCGGGGAAGCGGGTCGTGGAGCTTTCCATGGCGGAACTGGTCGCGGGGACCAAGTACCGCGGAGAGTTCGAGGAGAGGCTTACCCGTGTGATCGAAGAGATCCGCGCACATCCCGAAGTGATCCTGTTCATCGACGAGTTCCACACCGTGGTCGGCGCGGGACGGGCCGAGGGCGCCCCGATGGACGCCGGCAACATCATGAAGCCGGCGCTGGCGAGGGGAGAGCTGCGTTGCATCGGCGCCACGACGATCATGGAATACCGGCGCTGCGTGGAAAAGGACCCCGCGCTCGAGCGCCGCTTCCAGCCTATCCAGGTCGTCGAGCCGGGCCGGGACGAGACGCTGGATATCCTCGGGGGGCTGCGGGCCCACCGCGAGTCCCATTTCAGCGTCACGATCACGGATGAGGCGCTCGCCGCCGCGGTGGATCTCTCTCTCCGGTTCGACCACGGACATTTCATGCCGGACAAGGCGATCGACCTGCTGGACCGCGCCTGCGCCGAATGCCGCGTTCCTCTCCTCTCGCTGACTATCGAGGCGGACCAGGATACCCCGATGGGCGTCGCCATCGTGCGCCCGGACACCGTCGCCCGCGTGATGGCCGAGAAATCCGGCATTCCCCTCGAGGTCGTACACGGCGGCCTTGCAGGCCTCACGGAGTCGAGGATCAGGGGGCTCGAGGAGTATCTGAACCTCCATATCGTGGGACAGGAGGAGGCCGTTTCCCGGGTGTGCCGGCGGCTGCTGCTCGCGCATGCGGGCCTGGGGGACCGGCGGCGTCCCCTGGGGGTGTTCCTGTTCCTGGGGCCCTCCGGTGTGGGGAAAACCGAGGTGGCCCGGCAGATCTCCTCCTTTTTGTTCGCGGAAGAGCGGTCGTTCATCCGGCTGGACATGTCGGAATACCAGGACAATTCGACCGTCACCCGCCTGCTGGGCGCCTCCCCGGGATACGTCGGCTACGAGGAGGGGGGACAGTTGACGGAAAGGCTCCGGACAACGCCGTATTCCGTCGTCCTCCTGGACGAGATCGACAAGGCGTCCCCGCGGGTGTTCGATATTTTCCTTCAACTGTTCGAGGAGGGAAAGATTACCGATAGCCAGGGGCGTACCGCCGATGCGAGGAACGCCATCTTTGTGATGACGGGAAACATCCGTATGGGGAAGGAGATCGGGTTCCACGCGCAGGACGATGCTGCTGCGGCCGAGGCGGCGATCAGCATGGCGCGACAGAGGTTCCGCCCCGAGTTTCTGAACCGGGTCGACGAGCAGATCGTGTTTCGATCCTTAAGCAGGGAGGACGTCCGGAAAGTCCTGGAGATGCAGCTTTCCGTCCTGGAGGAGAATTTGATGGAAGCGTCGGGTCTTGCCCTCCGGGTGGAGCCGGAGGCCCGCGAATGGCTTGCCGAGACCGGGTACAGTCCCGAATACGGGGTCCGCGAACTCGCGCGGGTGATCGACCGGTGGGTCCGGGGCCCCATCAGCGAGCTGAGCGCCCGGGGGCTGCTGGGACGCGAAAAGGGCGCAGGCGCCCCCGTCGTGGTGAGGAGGACGGAGGAGGGTATCGTCGTCGAATAGCTGCCATACGGAACCCGCCTGTTTCCGGGAGTGTCTTATTAGGGGAAGTTCTTCGCATCCAACCGGTACGTTTACACGGGAGGAGGGAAGACGATGGCGAGGTTCACTTACAGTCCCGCCCACAAAAAGAACATCAACCGGGAAACCGATCCGTATCTTCCGAAAAAGTCCGCCCCTTCGGTAGGCGTCTGCCCGGAATGCCGGGCCATCTGCCGGAACAAGCGCTGGTACCTGGACGAAAAGGAATTCGCTCTGCTTACCCGCAGGAAGGGCATTGAAATTGCCAGGAGGCGCTGCCCGGCGTGCCGGAAGATCGCCGATGGTTTCATCGGGGGAGTGGTCACCCTGCGCGGCTCGTTCGTCCGGGAGCACCAGGAGGAGATCCGGAACCTCATCCGCAACGAGGAGAAGAGGGCGATGGGGTTCAATCCCCTCGCGCGGATCATCGATTTTACGGAGAACGAGGACGGGTTCGAGGTTTCGACGACCGCCGAGAAACTTGCCCAGCGGATCGGGAGGGAAGTTCACAAGGCGTGCAGCGGAACGGTGGAGTACAAATGGTCCGAGGATTCAAAACTGCTGCGGGTAAATTGGGTGCGGGAGGCATGAGGCCGACCTCCCTTCCGGAGACCGGCCCCCAGACATAGCTCGAATCCGACGGACCGTACGGGACGAGCCTCTCAGTGACCGTGCATCTTCTCGATTACCGCGTCCACTTCCTTCTGCGACAGGTGCTTGTCGAAATGCGGGAGGAGATCCTCCTCTTCCTCCTCGAGGTGGACGGACAGGAGGAAATCGAGCCGGATGGCGGCCTTCCACAGCGCCGTCCGGTCCGCCGCCGAGACCGCCCCCTTTGCGGAGGCGATCTTGCGTGCAGCCCGGCAGTAGGCGGCGATCTCCTTCTTCAGATGAACGTGTTCGCGGCTCATCGTCGCCGTGGGCCGCCCGTACTTGCGGATGAGCTTGTCCGCCACGGGATAGAGTCCCCTTTCCTCCCCTTCGGCGTGCGGGGTGAGATCCTTGAGCAGGAAGTCGATGTCCCCCTTCAGGGCTTTTTTCGTCGCCTTGCCGGGACGGGCGGAGATCTTGTCCGCGCGCTTTACGATCATCCTGAGGCTCTTCACGATTCCCTTGTGATGGTTCCGGATCCGACTCGTCTTCCGTGGCATGCCAGACTCCTTTCTAGAAGAGGATCTTGCGGACGACGTTCTCGTTGATGTCGGTGAAGTAGATCGTCCCGGGCTCTCCCGCGACCCCGGTGGGGGCATTCATCAGGGCGACGGAAGGATCGCCGTTTCTCGTCGTCGCGGCGTCGGGCGTTCCCGCGAACGTGGTGACGTCCCGGGTCGTGCTGATCCGGCGTACCGCGTGGTTCCCCCGGTCCGCCACGTAGAGGACCGAGCCGACCGCCGCGACGCCGTCCGGGGAAGAAAAGCGCGCGCTGCCGCCCTGACCGTCGGCGAATCCCGGCTGGCCCGCGGAGCCGGCAAACGTATCCACATCTCCGGCGGGTGTGGTAACCCTCCGAATGGTGTGATTCCCCGAGTCGGCGACAAAGAGGTTGGTTCCGACGAAGGCGATCCCGAGCGGGGAGTTGAAGCGGGCTGCGGCGATTCCGTCCGCCGACCCCGGTGTTCCCGGGCTTCCCGCCAATGTATCGACAACCCCTGCCGTGGTCACCTTGCGGATGGTGTGATTCCCCGTATCGGTCACGTACAGGTCGCCCCCGAGCGCCACGATCCCCTGGGGGTTGTTGAACCGGGCGGATGTCCCCGTTCCGTCGACGGACCCCGTCTGGCCGGGGTCGCCCGCGATCGTGGTCACGAGGCCGGCGACCGTAACCTTCCGGATCGTGTGGTTTTGGGAATCGGCGACGTACAGGTCGCCGGCTACCGTCGCGATGCCGCCGGGGAACAAAAAGCGGGCCGCGGTTCCCGATCCGTCGGTCGATCCGGGGACACCGGCGGCCCCGGCGATGGTGGTGACAACCCCCGCGGGGGTAACCTTGCGGATCGTATGGTTGTTCGTGTCGGCGACGAAGACGTTGTCCCCGATGACCGCCACCCCGGCGGGCCCGTCGAACCGGGCCGCGGCGCCCGCGCCGTCCGTTCCGCCGAAACGAGGCGGGTTTCCCGCCACGGTGGAAACCACCCCCGAGGCCGTGACCTGCCGGATAACATGGTTTTCCGTGTCGGCCACGAAGAACACGCTGCTTCCGCCTGCGAGCGTCCCGATACCCGAGGGGCTCGAAAAGAGCGCTGCTGCACCCGTACCGTCTGCGAACCCCGCCGTTCCCGGGGATCCCGCCGGCGTAGTCACTACTCCGCTCTGCGTCACGTTGCGCACGGTATGGTTCCCCGTGTCGCAGACGAACAGCGAGAGTCCGTCGGTGGCCATCCCGGAAGGGGAACGGAACCGGGCCAGCGCCCCCGTGTCGTCGACGGCACCCGGCGTTCCGGCCGCGCCGGCCAGCGTCGTCACGTTTCCGACGGCGCCCGCTGCTTGAAGCTGGCGAATGGTGTGGTTGCCGGTGTCGGCGACGTAAACGAGCGTGGTCCCGATGACCGCGATCCCCTCGGGGGAGGAGAACTGCGCAGCGGTCCCCAGGCCGTCGGCCGTACCGGATACGCCGGACCCGGCGAAGGTCGAGGTCGATCCTCCGAGCGTCACCGCGCGGATCTTGTGGTTCCCCGTATCCGCGACGTACAGGATCGTCCCGTCGCTCGCGATCCCCCTGGGGCCGTGAAAACGCGCATTGATCCCGATCGTATTGTCGGCGGACCCGGAAACCCCCGCGCTTCCCGCCAGCGTCGTCACGGCGCCGCTCGTGGATATGATCCTCCGGATCGTGTGGTTCCCGGCGTCGCAGACGAACAGCTGGGTGCCGACCGCGACCATCCCCGAGGGCGAGTCGAACCGTGCCGTTCCGCCCACGCCCGTCGGGTCGTCCGAGGACCCGGCGACGCCGAACCTCCCTGCGAAAGCGGTGACGTTCCCTGCGGCGTCGATCTTCCGGATGACGTGGTTTCGCGTGTCGGCTACGAACCGGTCGGTTCCGATTACGGCTGCGCCCGAAGGCGAGTCGAACCGGACCGGGTCGGAGGGAGAACCGTCGAAGAAACCGGGACCGCCCGCGGCGCCCGCGAGGGCGGCGATCGACTCCGCCTTCCCGACGGTGGTGTCGCCACATCCCGAGACGGATGCGGCGAAAACGGAAAGTACCACAAGAAGCCCCGCGAAGCGGTTCCGCACGGGAAACGGTGCCATCGCGTTCCTCCTCCGCCGGCGGTTGCGCCCGCCGTGAAATGCTTTTATCTTACCTTTTCGTGTTCTCCCATTGTACCCCGGTTGGAAAATCGTCTATCGTTTCCGGGTGAGGCTTCCGCGCAGCGGTCGGATGCAGGTCGCCGACTAACCTACATGACACGGGAGGAACCGATGAAAGACACTCTGAAGGTCGGGCTGGAGCACGTCCACAAATACCGCGTTCCGGAAAACAAGACGGTGCCGTTTCTGTACCCGGAGGCGCCGGCGTTCCAGGAGATGCCGAAGGTGTTCGCCACGGGCTTCATGATAGGGTTATTCGAGTGGGCGTGCATCGAGGCAATGGCCCCCCATCTGGATCCGGGGGAGGGGAGCGTCGGGACGCTTGTCAACGTGACCCACACCGCGGCGACCCCGCCGGGGATGGAAGTTTCCGTTCGCGTCCGGTGCATCGGGGTCGACGGACGCCGGACCGTGTGGGAGATCGAGGGAAGGGACGAGGTGGAGGTGATCGGGAAGGGGACCCACGAGAGGTTTACGGTCGACTTCGCCAAGTTCAACGCCCGCGTCGCCAAGAAGACCGCCGGACAGTAGGGAGTCGTCTCCTCCCGGGTTATCCCGCCGTGGAGGGACGGCGCGGATGACACGCCGGCACGTCATGGGAACCCGGGAGGAGCCGGAGCAGGACGACAGCGCCTTGTGACGGCAACGATTGCGGTTGATACGTCATCATTACATCAGGAGGAGACAGCATTGAAGATCGACGTAAATGTCCGTGTGGCCGGCGGCGCCGGTCAGGGGGTGCACACCGTCAGCAACCTGATCATGCGGATGGTCGTGGACGCGGGGTACCATTTTCACGTCACCCAGGACTACATGAGCCGGATCCGGGGGGGGAGGAACTCGCAGACGGTGCGGATCGGATCCGACCCCGTTCGGGCCGGAAGGGAGACGGCGGACATCCTCCTTGTCGTCAACCCGGATCTTCTGCCGCATTTTCTTCCCGCGGTCGGTCAGGCCGGGTTCGCCCTGGCCGACGTTCCCTCCGCCGATCCCCCGCTGATCTCCGTCCCGCTCAAGGAGATGGCCACTCGTGCGGGAAGCCCGATCCTGGCGAACGTCGCGGGGACCGGCGTGATCGCCTGGGCGCTGGGGATTCCCCTGGAAACCGCGGACGCCGTTTTCCGGGCCGACTTCAAGGGGGATTTTTTCGAAAAGAACCGGCAGGCCCTCCGGTTCGGGGCGGATTGGGCAAAGGACCATCTCCCGGATGAGATCCGGGAAAGGTTCCGACTTCCGTCCCGGCCCCCCGTGCCGCGAGTCATCCTGTCGGGAAACGAGGCACTTGCACTCGGAGCGATCGCGGGCGGATGCAAGTTCGCGGCCGGGTATCCGATGACCCCGGGCACCTCGATCCTGTCCGTCCTGGCGGACGATGGACCCTCGGTCGGGCTGTTGTTCGAGCAGGCGGAGGACGAGATCGCGGCGCTGAACATGGCGATCGGGGCGGCCTACACAGGGGCGCGCGCCATGGTCGCCACTTCGGGAGGCGGGTTCTCGCTGATGGTCGAAGCGTTGTCGCTCGCGGGGATGATGGAGATCCCCGTGGTCATCGCCATCGGGATGCGGCCCGGCCCCGCGACCGGGATGCCGACCCGGACCGAGCAGGGAGACCTCGCGTTCGCCCTGTCCGCCGGCCACGGCGAATTCCCCCGTCTCGTGCTTACCCCGGGGTCCCCCGAGGAGGCGTTCGACCTCGCGCAGCGCGCGATGGATCTGGCCGAGGAATTCCAGGTGCCCGCCCTGCTGCTGACCGACCAGTATCTGGCGGACACGATCGTGGATATCGACCCCGAGGTCCTGGGCGTTCATCCGGTCCGCCGGCACATCGTCCGCGGCGATTCCGTTCCCCGCTCGCGGGAGGGAACGTATCTCCGCCACGCCTGCACGGGAAACGGCATCTCGCCGATGGCGGTGCCCGGGGAACCCGGGATCACCGTCGTGGTCGACAGCGACGAGCATACGGAGGATGGACATCTCACGGAGGACCACCCGACGCGGATCCGGATGGTGGAGAAGCGGCTTCGAAAGGGGGCGATGCTGGCCGGAAGGATTGCCCCCCCCCTCGTCGCCGGGCCGCCGAACGGGGACCTGCTCCTTATCGGCTTCGGATCGACGAAAGAAGTGATCGAGGAGACCCGGCAAATCCTCGCCCGCGAGGGGCGAACCGTGGCAACGGTCCACCTGCGGCAGGTGATGCCGTTTCCCGCCGAGGAAGTCGCGGCGATCTTGCCCCGCTACGGGACTGCGCTCACGGTGGAGAACAACGCCCACGGCCAGCTCGCGCGGCTGATCCGGGGGGAATGCGGCGAGAAGGTGGACGGGACGATCTCGCGGTACGACGGGCTGCCGTTCACCCCGGCCGCGCTGGCCGAAGACGTCAGGAGGAAGGTATGGTAGGCAGGTTCGATTCGGACGTGGAAACCGCGTGGTGTCCCGGGTGCGGCAACTTCGGGATCCTGAACGCGGTCAAGAAGGCGCTGGAGGCGACGGGGAAGCAGAAACACGAGATCGTCCTCGTTTCCGGCATCGGGCAGGCCGCGAAACTCCCGCACTACGTGAACGTCAACGTATTCAACGGGCTGCACGGCAGGGCCCTGCCCGCGGCGGCTGCGATCAAGATGGCCAACCCAGGGCTCACCGTCATTGTGACGAGCGGCGACGGGGACATCTACGGAGAGGGGGGAAACCATTTTCTTCACAACGTGCGCAGGAACGTCGACATTGCCCTCCTCGTCCACGACAACCAGGTCTACGGGCTGACCAAGGG
>JBAUKK010000035.1:0-5339 GCA_049577645.1 Candidatus Deferrimicrobiaceae bacterium | reverse complement strand
CCGACGGGCGCGTAGTACGGACCGCGCATCTCCGTAATCCCGGTAGTGCGCGGTTTCCGCCCTCGCTCATTTATGGGAAGAAACCCGAAGCTTCGATCGAATGAACGTTCCATTTCCGCACCCTCCTTGCGTGACATCCTGTCCGGTTCCGTTTCCCCATTGCCAAACCGTTTTTCCTATATTATTAGGATGAGTTCCTGGAAAGGATCGTTCCACGTTTCCATGAAACGATTCCCCCCGGTTTTCCCTTTGAATTCAAATATGATAGGAACGTCGGGGGGCAGGATTGGAAACGGTCAGCGAAGGGGTTCGATCAGGTCCGGCGTATCCGTTTTCGGGTTGTTCACCGTGATCCCGACGGGGAAGACGGTCATCTCCTCCGGGGGATAGGGACGAAAGAGGGGCGCAAGCGCCTCGGGGTCCTGCACGGTAGGCGAGAGCCAGAGTTCGTAATCCCGTGGAGCAAGGATAACGGGCATCCGGTCGTGGATAGGCTTGAGGAGACCGTTCGGCCCGGTTGTGAGAATCGTGCACGATTCGACCGATGCGCTTCCCGGCCCATCCCATGATTCCCACAACCCCGCGAACGCGAAGATCTCTCCGCCGCCCAGGCGGATGTAGTACGGCTGTTTCCTGCCGTTTACCCGCTTCCACTCGTAGAACCCGTCTGCCGGGATCAAGCATCTCCTTCGCCGGATCGCCGACCGGAAGGCGGGCTTATCCGCTGCCGTTTCCGCACGGGCGTTGATCATCCGGTTGCCGATGGCGGGATCTTTCGCCCAGGAGGGAACGAGCCCCCAGCGAAGCCGAACCAGTTCCCGAGCCCCCCCTCCCGGCGGAATCCGCACCGCGGCCACCGTCTGGGACGGAGCGATGTTGTACCGCGGGGTGAAGGACGGTGTATCCGGCAGGCCGAACCGCTCGGCTACGGAATCGGCAGAGTCGAACAGCGTGAAGCGCCCGCACATAACCCGTTATCCCCGCATGCCCCGGTCGCCTCCTTTTACCTTGTCTTTTCGGTCGGATACCCGGCGGAGACCCAGTCGTGCCAGCCTCCCTTCAGAGCATACACCTCCCCGAACCCGAGATTCTTTAGCCTTTGCGCCACCCGGGCGCTCGATGCCTCGTTGACTCAGGCGCAGTAGAGGACGATCTTCTTCTCCTTCGGGTAGTGGGGAGACCAGACCGAGACCTTTTCGGGATCTTCGAACACCGACCCCGTGATCCTCCTCGGAGCGTTTCCCCCACCGAAACGAACGTCGACGATGACGACTTCCGGGCTGCCCAGGAGCGTTTTCAGCTCTTCCTTCGTCATTCTGGGGACATCGTCCCCTCCCGCCGCGACCCCCGGCGCCTGCCAGGCGAAAATCCCTGCCAGGGCGGCGACGATCAGCGCACCAAATATTCGCTTCATGAACCGACCTCCCGTATTCGTCCGATAATTCCATTGGAGCGGAGAACCGGCCGCCGGGATTCCCCCGCGGGAAAGGACGGCCTGCTGCGTTCCTAAATCTTGCGAATGAGATATACCCCGTCCCGCACCGGGAGCATCACCTTCTCGACCCGGGCGTCGCTCATTACCTTGCGATTGAAGGACACGATCGCCCGGGAATCGTCGTCTTCCGGGGAGAGAACCCGTCCGTACCAAAGCACGTTGTCGGCGGCGATCAGCCCCCCGCCCCGGAGGATCCGGACGCTTTCCTCATAATAAAGCGAATAGCCTCCCTTGTCGGCGTCGATGAAGACAAAATCGACGCTCCCGTCGGGGACCCCCCGCAGCGTTTCGGCGGCGGGACCCAGGAAGAGCCGGATCTTTCGCCCGTGCGGACTCCTGTCAAAGTACTTCCGTGCGATGGAGGCGTACTCTCCGAAGACCTCGCACGTAACGAGCTCCCCGTCCGCAGGGAGACCTTCCGCCATCATGAGGGCGGAGTATCCGGTGAAGGTCCCGATCTCCACCACTTTTTTCGCCCCCGAAAGCTGAACCAGCATACGGAGGAAGGCCCCCTCGACCCGGCCGGTCAGCATCCCGGGGCGGCCTGTCCGCTCCCGCGTCTCCCGCTCGAGTTCCTCCAGAAGGGGCGACATGGGACCGACGTTTTCCTCGACGTACCGCGCAAGCTCCTCGGGAAGAAACATCTCCACGGGTAACTCCTCTCGCAGCCGGGCGGGAGCACTCCTCTCCTCTGAGGGGGGGACACTCCTCAACGGAAGTCTTGATATAGGAATGTCACCCCAAGAAATGTCCCCGGTACTGGGACGTACGGGATACCTGACACGATACAATACCACGGGAGTCGGATCGAACCCCGTGGGTATTCTGTTTCTCCACGGAGAGCCGGCGGAAGCTCGAAGGGGGCGCATATTTTTGAACAGGCGGGACAAGCCTTTCGCACCGGCCGACAGCAAGGAAACGGTGCGCAGGAAAATCCTCTCTCATCTCCGGGGAGGCCCCCTCAGCGCGCGGCAGATCTCCACGCGCATCGGCATTCCCGAGAAGGAGGTCTACGCGCACCTCCCCCACGTGAAAAAGACGGTTGGAAATCTCGGGGAAACCCTCGCGATCACCCCCGCGGAGTGCAACGGGTGCGGCTTCGTCTTCCGGAAGCGGGAGAGGCCGAGCAGGCCGAGCCGGTGTCCCGTCTGCCGGGGCGAGTCGATCTCGGAACCGCTCTTCGCCGTCGTGGTCAGGTGATCCGCACCTTTCCCGGTTTTCCGATCTCCCCCTCCGCGGCGTAGCGACACTCCCGGAACAGCCCGATCGTCCAGAGATTGGTCACGAGGTGCTCCGTCACCCGCGAAGTGGAAAACGTGGAGTCCTCCCCGCACATCGCGAGGTACGGCGCCAGCTGGTCCGGAAGATACGGGTCGAGGGACGTCCCCGTTCCGCAGTGTGACGCAAGGGCCGCCGCCGCCTCCTCTCCGACGGTCTCCGCCCGCTTTCCCCGCGCCCCAAGCGATGCAAAGCCCGCGACGCAATGCTCGGTCTCGACCGTAAGGAACAGGAACGTCCCCTGCCCCGGCGTCGGAACGGAGAAGACCTCGATGTCGACAGGGAACGTCTCGTTTCCCATGCGAGACGAAAGCACCTTCCGGGCCGCGTCCCGCTGGCGCCGGGCGATCGAGAGCGGCAGGTTCCCCGCGGCGGACCATCCCGTAACGGAAAGGACCTTCCCCGTATCCGGGAGGCGCAGCGGCCGGACCCCCTTTGCGGGAAGGATCTCCGCGTGGATTTTCCCTCCCCCCCGGGGGTAGAACCCGTACGACTCGATGGCAAGGGATACCTCGACCCCGAGCCTGCGAAGCATCGGGAGGAGGACGCCGACGGCATAGTGGTAGGAGGGGCTGAAAGGAACGTGCGTCCCCCCCTGGATCGTGACAGTGCTCTTCCCCCGAGCGAAAAGGAGAGCCGGCATGACCGTCTGCAGCACCAGCAGGGTGGAGCCTGCCGTTCCCACGTCAAGGGTTACGTCCCCCGCCTTCACCTCTCCCGGCGAGAAGACAAGTTCAACGGACCCTTCCCGGTCGCCCTCCACATCGGCACAGCAGATCGCCTGGGCCGCACGGACGGAAGCTATGTGCTGGGGCATAAGTCCCGGCCGTTTCCGCCCTTTGCGGATGTTTACAATCCGGAACGGTTTTTGGCAGAGGCAGGAAAGGCAAAGGGCCGTCCGCAGGATCTGCCCTCCGCCTTCCCCGTGGCTGCCGTCGATCTCGATCATACCCCGGCTTCGTTGTCGGGATAGCGGGCGGAAACGGGACCCATTCGGAACGCCTCCCTCTTCTGTCTCAGTGTACCGTGTTCGATCCACACGCTCTATACGGTAGAAGGCAAGGCGGAGCGGCAGGCGCCAATAGACGACAAAATACCGGAGGAATTGCCATAAAGGCATTCTCATATTGGCAAAATCTGCTATATACTACGTCTAACCCGTTCAGCAGGATAAACCGCTTCGCCATCCGACCGTTGGAGGGATCGAATGATCCGGTTCGAGGGTGTCCACAAGTGGTTCGGGGAGCTCCACGTGCTCAACGACGTCAACCTCCACGTGAAGAAAGGGGAGGTCGTGGTCGTATGCGGCCCGTCCGGCTCGGGGAAATCCACCCTTATCCGCACGATCAACCAGCTCGAGCCGATCGACAAGGGAAAGCTCATCGTCGACGGGATGGACCTCTCCGACCCGAAGGTGAACATCAACAAGCTCCGGGCGGAGGTCGGGTTCGTCTTCCAGCAGTTCAACCTCTATCCTCACCTGACGGCCCTGAAGAATATCACCCTGGCCCCGATCAAGATCCGCGGAAGTTCGAAGAAGGAGGCGGAGGAGCAGGCGGTATCGCTGCTCGAGCGGGTCGGCCTGGCGGAGAAGAAGGACGCCCACCCGTCCCAGCTCTCGGGGGGCCAGCAGCAGCGTGTGGCCATCGCGAGGTCCCTGGCGATGAAACCGAAGATCATGCTCTTCGACGAGCCAACCTCGGCGCTCGACCCCGAGATGATCGGCGAGGTCCTGGACGTCATGAAGGACCTGGCGAAGTCCGGGATGACGATGATGGTGGTGACCCACGAGATGGGGTTCGCCCGCGAGGTGTCGCGCCGGGTCTGCTTCATCGACTTCGGCACCATCCTCGAGGAGGCCGAGCCCACCGAGTTCTTCAAGAACCCGAAACACGAAAGGTTGAAGCAGTTCCTGAAGCAGGTGCTGTCCCCGATGCACTAAAAAACCGGACATGAGAAGAGGAGGCCGGCAATGAGAAAAGCGGTAACAATCGTACTGTCGCTGCTTCTGGTTGGAACCTTCTTCACCGGGTCGTCTCTGGCAGCCGATACGCTCGACAGCGTCAAGGCGAAAGGGGTCCTGGTGGCGGGGGTCAAGGATTCACTCCCGCCGTTCGGGTACATAGACGCGAAGACCCGCTCGATCGTCGGGTACGACATCGACTTCATCAATGCGATCGCGAAAAAGCTCGGCGTAAAAGTCGAGCTCAAGCCGGTGACGTCGGCCACCCGGATGCCCCAGCTCCAGGAGGGGAACATCGACATCATCGCCGCGACGATGACGAAGAACCCGGAGCGGGCCAAGGTGATCGACTTCAGCCACACCTACTTTTTCACCGGGCAGAAATTCCTGACCAAGACCGGCACGGTCAAGAGCCTCAAGGACCTGGAAGGGAAGAAGATCGGCACGGCGAAGGGGTCCACCTCCGAGAAGAACGCGGCGAATGCGGTCCCTTCCGCAACGATCCTGTCGTTCGACGAGTACCCGCAGGCCGTTCTCGCACTTCAGCAGGGGAAGGTCGCGGCGGTGACCACCGACGAATCGATCCTGGCCGGGCAGCTCGCC
>JBAUKK010000034.1:0-4301 GCA_049577645.1 Candidatus Deferrimicrobiaceae bacterium | reverse complement strand
AAAGAGATGAGGAACGGCTGGCCGATCGCGGACGGGGAGACGGGGCGGTCATTGTCCTTCCTGCCGCGGAGCGGGATTCGGTGAGGAACTAGGCCGGGAAGAAATCCCGGGAGGACAGCGAGACGTCAGGACGATTCGGGACGGGCGGCCCTTTCTTTTCGCGGGTCGCCCGTTGTACGTGAGGGGAGGAGGATCATGGAGATCCTGCAGGCGGTTCTGCCGGTTTTCCTCGTGATCGCCATCGGCGCCACGGCCCGCCGGTTCCGGTTCATCGGGGAGCCCTTCATCGACACGGCGAACCGGCTCGTCTATTACCTCCTGCTCCCCGCTCTCCTGTTCTACAAGATCGGCACCTCGAACTTCCGGGAGGCGTTCAACGCGCCCCTCGTCATCGGCGGGTACGCGGCGACCGTGGCCACGTTCATCGCGGCCGTCCTTCTCTCCCGGAAGATGGCCATTACGCCCGGCGAGCGCGGCTCATTCGTCCAGGGTGCGGTCCGTGCGAACCTCGCCTACGTGGGACTGCCGGTGGTCTTCTCCGCGGTGGGGGATATCGGCCTTACGAAGGCCGGAATCCTCCTGGGCTTCATGGTCCCCCTGATCAACTCCCTCGCGATCGTCGCCCTTGTCACTCCGCACGGCGACGGGAAAGGGAGAGGCCGGGAGAACGCGCGGCGGGTCGCGCACCAGCTTGCCATAAATCCCGTCCTCCTCTCCGCCTTCTTCGGGATCCTCTGGAGCCTGTTCCGGTTCCCTCTCCCCGCGCTGGCGGACAGGACGCTTGCGATCCTGTCCTCGGCCACGCTGCCGCTGGCCCTTCTTTGCCTTGGAGGGGCATTCTCCCTCGAGAGGGCCCGCACGGGGTTTCGCCTCGCTGCGATTTCCGCGGCGATGAAGGTCCTCCTGCCGACGGCCCTGGCGGTTGCCGCCTACCGGTGGATGGGTCTTGCGGGGGACGACCTGCGCGTGGGAGTGATCATGATGGGGTGCCCGACGGCGGTGGTCACCTACGTGATGGCGTCGCAGCTCAAGGGGGACACGGACCTGGCCGGCACGATCATCGTCCTGTCTACCGCGGTCTCGGCCGTCACGATCACCGGCTGGCTTTTCTTCCTGAGCGCGGCCGGGTGGTAGAAAGGGCCGCCCGGCTCTTTCTACAGACCTTCCCGGCCCCTTTCTCCCGTGCGTATCCGCACGACCTCCTCCACGTCGAAGACGAAGATCTTCCCGTCGCCGATCTTGCCGGTGCGGGCGGAGGTGAGGATCCTCTCGACGACCGAAGGAACCGTGTCGGCCGCCACCGTCACCTCCAACTTCACCTTCGGGACGAAGTCGACCATGTACTCCGCGCCGCGGTAGATCTCGGTATGCCCTTTCTGGCGACCGAACCCCTTCACTTCCGTGACGGTCAAGCCGGACACACCGATCTCCTGGAGCGCGTTCTTGACCTCATCGAGCTTGAACGGCTTGATGATCGCCTCGATCTTCTTCATGGCGGACTACCTCTTCTCGATCAGCTGGAAGTTGGGGTATGCCGTATTTCCGTGCTCGTGGTAATCCAGGCCGTCCATCTCCTCCTCTTCGCTCACCCGGAGGCCGACGGTCTTTTTCAGGAGAAAGAACAGGAGCCCCGCCGTCGCGCTCACCCACACGAAAGCGGCGCCCACGCCCAGCGCCTGGACGCCCAGGCGCGCCAGGGAGAACCCTTCCTCGTGGAAGACGGCGGCAAGCAGCGTACCCAGCGCGCCGCATACGCCGTGGACGGAAATGGCGCCCACCGGGTCGTCGATGCGGATCCGGTCGAAGAACAGGACCGACAGGACGACCGCGACCCCTGCGATGGTCCCGATGTACACCGAAGCCATCGGCGTCACGGTGGCGCACGGGGAAGTGATCGCCACGAGGCCGGCGAGCACCCCGTTGAGCGACATGGCGCCGTCAGGTTTTTTGAATATCGCCCACGCGGTGAAGAGCGACGCGATGGCTCCCGCGGCGGCGGCGAGGTTCGTGTTCACCGCGATCCGGGCGATGTCGGCGATGCCCGCTGTCGTGCTTCCCGGGTTGAATCCGAACCACCCGAACCACAGGATGAAGACCCCCAGGGCGGCCATGGGAATGTTGTGCCCGGGTATCGCCATCACCTTTCCGTCCTTCGCATAGCGCCCCATCCGGGGGCCCAGCATGACCGCGCCCCAGAGCGCGGCCCATCCGCCGACGGAGTGGACGACGGTGGAGCCGGCGAAATCGATGAACCCGAGCTTCTCGAGCCACCCGTTGCCGTGGTACAGGCTGCCCCACGCCCAGGAGCCGAAGACCGGGTAGATGATGGCACTGATCACGATGCTGTAAAGAAGGTACGCCGAAAACTTCGTCCTCTCCGCCATCGCCCCCGAGACGATGGTGGCGGCCGTGGCGGCGAAGACGACCTGGAACATCCAGAAGGCGAAGAGCCACTTGTCGGCGTCCTTGGCGAAGCCCGAGAGCAAAAACCCGTCCGTTCCGAACCAGCCGGTGGGGCTCGTCCCGAACATGATCCCGAACCCGATGACGAAGAAGGCGATCGATCCCACCGAGAAGTCCATCAGGTTCTTCATCATGATGTTCACGGCGTTCTTCGCCCGGGTGAACCCGGACTCGACCATCGCGAACCCCGCCTGCATGAAGAACACGAGGAACGCCGCGACCAGCGTCCAGACGAAGTCCAGGTTCTTCTGGACCTCGGCCAGGGTCGGGCCCTGGGGAGCGGGCGCCGCCGCCTCCTCGGCCAGCCCCGTCGCGGCGGTGCCGGCTGCGAAAAGGAGAGTGGCGAGGAAGAACAGTATTGGGGGCCATTTCCCCTTTGTGAATCTTGTCATGGCAGCACTCCTTTCCTGCCCGCCCTTGGGGCGGGACCCGGAATCCTGTTGAGGTGGAAACCCGCCGGCCCACCTCCCTCCCGCAGGGAGGTCGGCCCGGCTTACGGCAGGTTGAAGTCCACCTGCACGGTGAAGGTGTTTTCCCCGGCGGTCCTGTTCTCGTTGTAGATGTCATAGCCGAAGATGATGCTCGCGTTTTCCGCGAACGCGTAGGCGATCCCGAAGTTCAGGGCCCCGATTGCGGAGTCGGTGCCCTGGTAATCCACGGCGACCCAGAGCTTGTCGGAGATCTCGGAAAGGGTCCGGTCCCAGGACAGAAGCAGGCCCTTCTCGTCTTTCGCCCCGTTCTCGTCGACGAAGATCTTGTCGTTGCCCACGAAGTACCCCACGGAGAGGCGGCCGATCACGGGGAAGGTCCGGGCGACGAGACCGTAGACGATGTCCTGGTCGGTCACATCGCTCTTGGTCCCGAAGTTGTATCCCCCGACGGCGATGGCCGGCGAGTACTTGAAGAGGGAGTCCTCGGGGGTTCCGACCTTGCCGTGGAAGTAGAGCGGGTAGTCATCCGCGTCGGAACCGCCGTAGATCAGGTCGAACCCGACCTCGGCCTGGACCTTCTCGAAGGGGAGGATCCCCGCAGTCGGACCGAGGACGACGACGGGGGAAAGACGCTCGCCCCCCTCCTCGCTCCGGGTCCGGATGTAGGTGTCGAAGTTGAAGTGGAGCGTCTTGAACGGCTGGATGTCCGTCGAGGGGATCCAGATCTGCGTGGACGGCGTGGCGCCGGCGATTCCGGCGAACGTCGCGGCGATGACTATGCAGACGAAAACGATGCCGGCTGTGCGGAGAAACAATCGGGGGAGTCTCATGGGTGTCTCCTTAAGGGGTATGAATATGAATTTCGCGGACCGGAGGAGCAGGAGGCGTGCCAACCACCGGTCCGGGGCCGGGGGGACGTCCTCAACAATGCGATATGCAATGAGAATTTACGGGCCGGAAGTGCGGGTGCGTGGGGATGGAGGGGCTCACCTTGGCCGACAATATTGTCGTATTATGGACGTATGCGTTGATGTTCCGCCGGCCGGAACGCCGCCGTTCCTCACCGGGGACATTCCTGATTCACTTGCGGGGACACGCCTCAATGTACAACTCGAAATAGGAATGTCCCCTCCTCCGAGGTACAAGAAGAGGGACGTCCCCAAGAAGTCGGGGAGAAAAAGGAGTTCTTGGGAACGTCCCGGTTCTAAGGTTTCCAGGGGGATTTGAGGGAGTGCTTCTTCATCTTGTAGGCGACCTGGCGGGGCGTCCAGCCGAGGATTTTCGCCGCCCGCGAGATCACCCAGCCCGTCGACTCGAGCGCATTCCGGAGTTCCTCCCTCTCCAGGGTGCGAAGATGATCTGCCCGGGAAGACGGTAAGGGAGAAATATCCCCCCGACCCGCGGGGG
>JBAUKK010000033.1:0-2046 GCA_049577645.1 Candidatus Deferrimicrobiaceae bacterium | reverse complement strand
GTGGCTTATCAACACCGGCTGGACCGGCGGGCCGTACGGCACCGGCAAAAGGATTTCGCTCCCTCTGACCCGGGCCATGCTGCGTGCCGCCCTCTCCGGGAGGCTGGACGGCGTCGAAACGAGGGTTGACCCTTTCTTCGGGCTGCGCGTCCCCGCGTCTTGTCCCGACGTCCCGGCGGAAATGCTCGATCCCCGCACCACGTGGCGGGAGAAGGCGGCTTACGACGTGCAGGCGAAAAAACTGGCTGCGATGTTCGAGGCGAACTTCTCGCAGTTCGCAGACATGGTGCCGGCGGAAGTGCGAAACGCAGGACTCAGGAACAGGTCGTAGTAACCGAAGGCAGACGCAACGCGAAACCCTTCGCGCGCGCCTCCCCCCTCGGCACCCTTGACATACGCCGGGAGGAAAGGCATAAAAAGTAAGGAGTATCGGGGCGTTTACGTCCCGGAGAAGGGAGGCCATGAGGGCCACGCGGCATGTTGTTATCCTTCTGGCGACAGTGTCCATCCTGGCGCAGGGAGTTCCCGCCGCCGCCCTTGACACCATCGGCACGGTGCGGTCCTCCGCAGGCACTGCCGCCGTCACCCGCGGGGGCCAAGTCCTGCCGGCATCCGCGGGGATGAAGCTCCTTGCCGGCGACACCTTGACTACCGGCTCCGACGGATCGATGGGCGTGATCCTTCGGGACAATTCCACCCTCTCCCTCGGTCCGGAAAGCCGCATCGTCATCGAGACATTTTTCTTCTCCCCCAACGAGGGGAAGCTCCGTCTGCTGGCACACATCACCCGGGGAACCATGGCATACCTTTCGGGTCTCATCGGCAAGCTGGCCCCCGGGTCGGCCCGTTTCGAGACCCCGGTGGCCTCCATCGGCATCCGGGGGACCCGGTTCGCAGTGAAAGTGGGCGGGCCGGGCCCGGAATGAGGGTGGATGCGTAGCCGCCGCCGAGGACCGGGTTCCAAGGGGATGCCTCGCGCTCTCGCGGCCTGCCTCGCCATCCTGCTGTTTCTTCCCACGTGCACCGCGTCCCGGGACGTCATCATTCTCCTCCCCGACGACCAGGGGAAAACCGGCTCCATCATCGTGTCGGGCGCAGGAGGCGAACAAATACTCTCCAAGCCCCGGCAGACCGTAAGCGTCGCATCCGGCGCCGCCCCGGGCGAGCCCGTCGTCATGCCCGCGGAGGAAGTTCGCTCCCTGGTCGGGCCCGCCCTCGAGGCTCTCCCGAAACCTCCGCTGCAGTTCATCCTGTATTTCAAACACGACACCGCCGAGCTCACCAGGCAATCGCTTGCCGAGTTGAAAAAGGTCCTGCGGACCATCCGGGAACGCAACCCCGTAGACATGAGCGTAGTGGGGCATACCGACACATTGGGATCCAGGAACTACAACTACCGGCTTTCCCTGGAGCGGGCCGAGGCGATTGCCGCCCTCCTCATCAAAGATGGTACGGACCCCTCCATCATCGACATAACCTCTCATGGAAAGGACAACCCTCTCATCCCCACCGGCGACCAGGTCTCCGAGCCGCGGAACCGCCGCGTGGAGGTGACGGTGCGATAAGGTGCGACGCCCGCGCAAGCCGCCCGTCCTCCCATTCCTCGTCCCCGGCTTCCTTCTCACTCTTCTCGCGGGGACCTTGTGCATCTGGCCCCCCTCCCTCGCCGTTTTCCTGGAAGGGAAGGTGTACGACTCCTTCCTGCGTTCCGCTCCCCCTCGTCCGGTGACCGGGTCCGTGGTCGTAGTGGATCTAGACGAGGCAACCCTCGAGCGCCTGGGACAGTGGCCGTGGCCCCGCTACCGGGTGGCCCGCCTCCTGGGAAAGATCGCGGAGGGCGGCGCGGCGGCGGTGGGACTCGACATGGTCTTCGCCGAGCCCGACCGGACGTCGCTCCGGTTCCTCTCCAGGGAGGTCCGGCGCGACCTGGGGTCGGCCATCAGTCTTTCGGGGGTCTCTCCGGAGGCGCTGGACACCGACGGGGTCCTGGCGGAGACCCTTGCCGGAGGTCCCTTCGTTCTCGGCTACCAGTTCGACTTCGACGAG
>JBAUKK010000032.1:0-2439 GCA_049577645.1 Candidatus Deferrimicrobiaceae bacterium | reverse complement strand
CCTCCGGCGTGGGGATCCCCTCGTTGTTGGCGGGGATGAACCGCGCGTCCGAGAACGCCCCCGCCGCCGTCAGGCGTCCCATCTGCTTCGGGGCGACGTAAGAGGCGACCCACCGGAGGAGCTCCCCCTCGAAACCGCCGGGAGCGGCAGCGCGGGGAGCCTGTCGCACCGCCGCCCGGACCGCCCGGAGGGAGTAGGGACGGGTATTGGCGAGAAGACCGGGGAGGTAGCCCAGCGCGTTCAGCTTCTCGATCGCCGCGTAGACTTCCGGTTCGTCGGCAAGGAAAAGATCGGCCGCGGGAACCGGGGAGACAAGGAGAAGGGACAGCAGGACAGCCAGAGTACAGGCAAAGCGGGTCAACACGGCTGGGCCGCCTCTCATAAGAATTCGAAATGCCGGGGGGGCCCGCTACCGCTCGATCATCTCCTTGTCGAGCGTCACCCGGAAGGAGGAGACCGCGTCAAGAAGAAGAACCACCCTGTCGCGATCGGGCAGTTCCTCCAGAAAGATCGCCTCAAGTCCCTCGAACGGTCCCTCGCCGATGCGGATCCTGTCGCCCGGCTTCCAGTTCGCCGGCGGCCTGACCAGCGTGACGGTCCCCCCTTCGTCCATCCGTTCGCGCACCGCCGCGATGATCTCCTCGCCGACTTCCTGGGGCTCCGGCCCGAAGGAGACGACCCTGGCCACGCCGCGCGTATACCGGATCGTGCGAAATTGCTCGATGGCGAACCGGACGAACAGATAGGTGGGGAAGAGGGGGCGGATATCGGGCTGTTCCTTCTTGCGGGACTTCTTCCGGATCCTGGGGAAGAGGCAGGAGAAACCCGCCCCGCTTAGCCGGGAGAAGATCTTTTCCTCGTTCCGGGGCTTCGTCTTGACGAGGTACCATTTCGGGTCCACTAGCGGATCTCCCTTTCTGCGCGGCTCCGTTCGTACCACTCGATCGTCTTGCGCAACCCTTCCTCGAAGGGGGTGCGGGCGGCGAACCCGAACTCCGCCTTCGCCCGGGAGATGTCCAGGCAGCGCCGCGGCTGGCCGTCCGGCTTCGACGGATCCCGCACCACCCTGCCCCGGTATCCCGTCATCTCCCGGATCATCTCCACGAGGTCGTTGATCGCGATCTCCTGCCCCGACCCGATGTTCACCGGGTCGGGATTGTCGTATTTCTCGGCGGCCAGGACGATCGCCTCGGCGGCGTCGTCAACATAGAGGAACTCCCGGGATACCGGCACGCCTTCGTGATACCCCGTCCCCCAGATCTCCACTTCTTCCTCGCCCGATTCCCTCGCCTCGACGAACTTGCGGATGAGCGCCGGGATGACGTGGGACTTCTCGGGCTCGAAATGGTCGCCCGGGCCGTAGAGGTTCACCGGGAGAAGGTAGATGACGTTGAACGCGTATTCTTGCCGGTACGCCTGCCCCATCACCATGAGCGCCTTCTTCGCGATCCCGTAGGGGGCGTTCGTCGATTCCGGGTACCCCTCCCAGAGGTCGTCTTCCCGGAAGGGGATGCGGGGCGGCCGGAACGGATAGGAACAGACCGTCCCGATCTGGACGAATTTCTCCGCGCCGGCGCGGCGCGCCTCCTCCATGAGAAGGGCCCCCATCGCGATGTTTTCGTAGAAGAGGCATCCCGGGTGGGCCAGGTTCCAGCCGATCCCGCCGGCGTTGGCGGCCAGGTGGATCACGATGTCCTGGCCGGTGACGACCTTCGCGCACGACACCTGGAAACGGAGGTCGTACTGGTCGGAACGGGGAACGAAGATGTCCTTGGGGGCCACTCCTTTATCGAGAAGAAGCCGGACGACCGACTGCCCGAGAAAACCCGCTCCGCCGGTGACGAGAATCTTCTTCCCCGCGAAGAACCCCTCCGGCCGGGGTTTCCGGCCTTTCGCCTTCCGGACGGACACCATGGCTCCCCCGCTATAACCTCACCCCGGCGGAAAAACCCTTCGCCGCCAGGATCTTCCGGCCCTCTCCGGGGAAAACAAGCCCCGCCTCCTCCATGTCGGCGTCCACCATGATGCGCACCAGTTCCCGGAACGTGACCTTCGGCTCCCAGCCGAGAAGCTTTCGGGCCTTGGCCGCGTCAGCGATCAGGCTCTCCACCTCGGTCGGGCGGAAGTACTTCGGGTCGATCTTTACGTACTCCTTCCAGTCCAGGCCCGCGTAGGCGAACGCCTCTTCGAGGAACTCCTTCACCGAGTGCGACTCTCCGGTCCCCACGACGAAATCGTCACCGCGGTCGTGCTGGAGGATCCGCCACATCGCCTCGACATATTCGCGGGCGAACCCCCAGTCCCGGCGGGCGTCGAGATTCCCCAGGAACAGCTCCTTTTGCGTGCCTGCCTTGATGGACGCGATCGCCCGGGTGATCTTCCTCGTGACGAACGTCTCGCCGCGCCGGGGCGACTCGTGGTTGAAGAGGATGCCGTTGC
>JBAUKK010000031.1:0-10865 GCA_049577645.1 Candidatus Deferrimicrobiaceae bacterium | reverse complement strand
TCAGGCACTCGGAATGCACGCGGACGAGCACCGGGGCGTCGGGGCGGATCTCCCCCTTGACCATGGCGATGTGGGTGTCGCCGTTCATCGTGTTCCGGTAGGCGATCGCGGTGAATTCCCCGCCGGCCAGGATGGGCATGTGGGTCTCGCCCACCCGCTTGACCAGCCGCTCCCGGTGCATGCGGAACTCGACGAGGTCACGGATGGAGGCGATCTTCAGCCGGTGCTCGTTCGCGAATTTCCGCAGATCGGGCACGCGGGCCATCGTTCCGTCCTCGTTCATGACCTCGCAGATGACGCCCGCGGGGGAGCACCCGGCGAGGCGGGCCAGATCCACTGACCCCTCGGTCTGCCCCGTCCGCACGAGAACGCCGCCCTTCCTCGCCACGACGGGAAACACGTGGCCGGGACGCAAGAGGTCCTCGGGCCGGGCGTTCGGCGCGATCGCCATCCGGATGGTGGTCGCCCGGTCGTGCGCCGATATCCCCGTGGTGACGCCCTTGCGCGCCTCGATGGAAACCGTGAAGGCGGTCCCGAACGGGGAGGAGTTGTCCTGGACCATGGGCGGAAGCTGGAGCTGTCTCGCCCGTTCCTCCGTGATGCTGAGACAGATGAGCCCCCGGCCGTGCCGGGCCATGAAGTTGATCGTCTGGGGCGTGACGTGGTCGGCCGCTATCGTGAGATCTCCTTCGTTCTCCCGGTCCTCGTCGTCGACGAGAATGATCATCTTCCCCGCCCGAATGTCTTCGAGGGCCTCCTCGATCGTCGAAAGAATCATCCTGCCTGCAGCCTTTCTACGCATACCCGTGTTTTTTCAGGAAATCCAGTGAGATGCCGCTTCCCCGGCCTTCGAGGTACTTGAGGACGTATTTCCCGATGATGTCCGCCTCCACGTTCACCGCTTCTCCCGGGCGCAAGCGATCGAACGTCGTCTGCGCCAGCGTCAGGGGGATCAGGGTGACTTCGAATCCCTCCGGCTGAACGGAACTGACCGTAAGGCTCACCCCGTCCACGGCCACGGCGCCCTTGAAAACAACGTATTTCATTATAGAAGGATCGGTCCGGATATGGAATACCCGACTCCGGCCCGCGTGCCGGACCTCGCGAACCGTCCCGGTCCCGTCGATGTGCCCGTACACCAGGTGACCGTCGAGACGCCCGGAAAGGGAGAGGGAGCGCTCCAGGTTCACACGCGATCCCGCAGCCAGCGTGCGGAACGTCGTCCGGGAAATCGTTTCCCCGGAAGCCTCCGCGGAAAACGTCCCCTTCTTCTTTTCGGTAACCGACAGGCACACCCCGGACACCGAGAGGGAATCCCCGACGCAGACCTCGTCCAGGGGGATCCCGGTGGATACCCCCAGGAGGATGCCCGTGCCCCGGGAAACCGCCGAAACGACGGTTCCCACATCCTCGACGATACCGGAAAACATATCCCCTCAACCGCCGGGGACGGGCTCCGCGACGACCATGACGTCGCCTCCCGCCCGCACGGCCTTCGTAATTACCAATCGTCTCCCCTCGTTCACCCCACGTGCCGCAAATCCGGCGACCGACCGGATTCCTTCGCCGAGAAGGAGCGGGGCGATGAACACCACGTACCGGTCCACCGCGCCCGCACCCACGAGCCATCCCGCCGTTTCGCCTCCCCCCTCCGCGAGAAGTGAGGTGATCCCTTCCCTTCCCAGGGCGTCGAGGAACGCGCCCGCCTCGATTCGTCCCTTCCGCGCCGGCAGGAGGAGGACCTGGATTCCGAGTGATCGGAGCCGGTCCGCTCTCTTCCGGGGGACGCTCCGGGGAGACACAACGATGACCTTCCCCCCCGCTTCCAGGAACCGTTCGCTTCGGACCAGCCCGGTAGCCTTCGAGGTAACGATCACCCTTTTCGGGTTTCTCCCTCCACGGATCATCGAGGTGAGCCGCGGGGCGTCCCGCCGGAACGTTCTTCCGCCGACCAGAACGGCATCCGCTTCCGAGCGCATCCTGTGGACTATCTTACGCGCCGACTCGCCGCTTATCCACCGGGATTCCCCCGAAGCGGCGGCGATCTGCCCGTCGAGCGAGACGGCAAGCTTCAGGGTGACGAACGGCCTGCCGGATGTCACCCAGCGGCAGTAGCCCCGGTTGAGGGAACGCGCCTCCTCCTCCATCACTCCGCAGACGACCGGGATGCCGGCCGTTCGAAGGGTCCGGAACCCCTTCCCGGCGACGAGCGGATTCGGGTCCTGCATCCCGGCAGCGACCCGTTTCACGCCGGCCCCGATGATCGCCTCCGCGCAAGGACCGGTGCGCCCCGTGTGAGCGCACGGCTCCAGGGTCACGTACAGGTCCGCCCCCCGGGCGGCCGCCCCCGCCGCGCGGAGGGCCTCCACTTCCGCATGCGGCATTCCCGCGGCACGGTGATACCCCTTGCCCACCACCTTGCCTCGTTTCACCAGAACCGCCCCGACGGCCGGGTTCGGCGACGTCCGGCCCGCCCCTCTGCGGGCGAGGCGGAGGGCCAGCCGCATGAACTCGGGGTGGGGGAAACGCATCCGTTTTACGGCTTCGGCGGCCGTTCGGAGGGATCCGAGATCAGCGATTTGATCTCCTCCACGAACTGGCTGATGTCCTTGAACTGGCGGTAGACGGAGGCGAATCGTACGTAGGCGACGTCGTCCATCTTGAGAAGCTCCGCCATCACGCTCTCCCCGATCTGCACCGAAGACACCTCCTTCTCGCCGGATGCCTGGAACCTCGCCTCCAGCGAGTCGACCACCTCCTCGATGACGGCGTAGCTCACCGGACGCTTCTCGCAGGCCTTCAGGACGCCCGTGAGGATCTTCTGCCGGTCGAACGGCTCGCGTCGCCCGTCCCTTTTCACCACGAGGGGAAGCTCCTCCTCGACCCGCTCATAGGTGGTAAAACGGCGCCGGCAGGAGAGGCATTCCCGCCGCCTCCGTATCACGTCCCCGTCCTTGCCGGCCCGGGAATCGACGACCCGGTTGTCCCCATGACCGCACCGCGGGCATTTCAAGGGGCGTTGTCCTTCATCCGCACCAGTTCCACCCCCACTTCCGCCAGCATTTCTTCGGTGAGAGGGTCGCAGTACCCGTCGAGATAGACCACGCGCCGGACTCCCGAGTTGATCAGCATCTTCGCGCAGATGATGCAGGGAAGATTCGTGCAGTAGAGAATCGCGTCCCGTGTGGAAACTCCGTGCAGGGCCGCCTGGATGATCGCGTTCTGTTCGGCGTGCAGGCCCCGGCAGAGCTCGTGCCTCTCCCCGGAAGGGACATTGCGCTCCTCCCGCAGGCAGCCGGTGACCTCGCAATGGGTGACACCGGAGGGAACGCCGTTGTAGCCGGTGGACAGCAGGCGCCGTTCCTTCACCAGCACCGCGCCGACGGCCCGCCGGAGGCAGGAGGAACGCCTTGCGGCAAGCGTCGCCATGTCCATGAAGTAGGAGTCCCAGTCCGGACGGACACGCAAGGCGGTCTTCATCGTGCTACCTCCCGGCGTAGGCGGCGATCCGCTCCGGGTACAGGGGAAACGCATCGCACAGCGCACGCACCTCCCGGGATACGCGTTTTTCCACCGTCGGGTCCCCCGGAGCGTTGAGGACGTCCGCGATGATGTTCCCGATCCGTTCCATCTCCTTCTCTCCCATGCCCCTCGTGGTGACCCCCGGGGTCCCCAAGCGGATGCCGCTGGTGACGAAGGGGCTCCGCGTCTCGAAGGGGATGGTGTTCTTGTTTACGGTGACCATGACCCGCTCGAGGGCCTCCTGGGCATCCTTCCCTGTCAGAGGGGTCTCCCTAAGGTTCACGAGCATCAGGTGGTTGTCCGTCCCCCCGGAGACCAGCCGGAGCCCCCGATTCATGATCGTGGCCGCCAGTACCTTCGCGTTCCGGACGATCCGGGCCTGATACTCCCTCCACTCGGCGGACATGGCCTCCTTGAACGCGACAGCCTTTGCGGCGATCACGTGCATGAGCGGACCGCCCTGCGTTCCCGGGAAGATCGAGGAGTTGAGCTTCTTCGCCATCTCCTCCCGGCACAGGATCAAACCCGCCCGGGGGCCCCGGAGGGTCTTGTGGGTCGTCGTGGTCACGAACTCGCAGTACGGAACGGGATTGGGATGCAGTCCCGCCGCGACGAGGCCGGCCACGTGGGCGATGTCCGCCACCACCATGCAGCCCGCCTCGTCCGCGATTTCCCGGAACGGGGCGAATTCGATGATCCGCGGATAGGCGGACGCCCCCACGATGATCATCTTCGGCCTGTGCGCGAGCGCCAAGTCGCGGACCTGGTCGAAATCGATCGTCTCCGTGTCGGGACGGACGCCGTACGAGACCACTTTGAACAGCCTGCCCGAGAAGTTCACCGGGCTGCCGTGCGTCAGGTGCCCTCCGTGCGTCAGGTTCATCCCCAGGATCGTGTCCCCCGGCTCCATTACGGAGAGGTAGACGGCCATGTTCGCCTGGGACCCCGAATGGGGCTGGACGTTCGCGTGCTCGGCCCCGAAGAGCTTCTTCGCCCGCTCGATCGCCAGTTCCTCCGCCTGGTCGACGAACTCGCAGCCCCCGTAATACCGCTTCCCGGGATACCCCTCCGCGTATTTGTTCGTCAGCACCGAGCCGGTCGCCTCGAGAACCGCCTCGCTCACGAAGTTCTCCGAGGGTATCAGCTCGATCCCGAAAGCCTGGCGTTCGGTCTCCCTGCGGATCACTTCGTAGATTTCCGGATCGACGGTTCTCAAGAAGGACATCCGATCTCTCCTTTTCCAGGCCTGCCGGCTCAGACGATTTTCGATCCGGCGGTTTTTCTCCCGTCGGGCAACGCGGCGGCGGCCTTCCTGCCGCTCGCGGGGAGGACCCTCACCCGGAGAACTTGCCGAAGAGCAGGCACGAGTTCGTCCCCCCGAAACCGAACGAGTTGGTGAGGACGTACCGGACCTCCTTCCGGCGTGCCGTATTGGGCACATAGTCCAGGTCGCATTCGGGGTCGGGCGTCTCGTAGTTGATCGTCGGGGGAATGGCCCCCTCGCGGACCGCCAGGACGGAAAAGATTCCCTCCACGGCGCCGGCGGCGCCCAGAAGGTGCCCCGTCATCGATTTCGTGGAGCTCACCATCAGTTTCCGTGCGTGGTCCCCGAAGGCCGTCTTGATCGCCATCGTTTCGAACGTGTCGTTGTAGGGAGTTGAGGTCCCGTGGGCGTTGATATACCCGACCTCTTCGGGACTTACCCGGGCGTCCTCCATGGCGGCCCGCATGCACCGCGCGGCACCCTCTCCGCCGGGCGCGGGCGCCGTGATATGATGCGCATCGCCCGATGCGCCGTAGCCGCACAGCTCCGCATAGATCTTCGCACCCCGCTTTTTGGCGGACTCGAGCTCCTCGAGAATGAGCACGGCGGCCCCCTCGCCCATGACGAATCCGTCCCGGTTCCTGTCGAACGGCCTCGAGGCGCCCGTGGGGTCGTCGTTGCGCGTGGAGAGGGCCTTCATCGCGCAGAATCCCCCCAACGCCATGGGAGTGATGGTCGCCTCGGTTCCCCCTGCGATTACCGCGTCACAGACGCCTCGGCGGACCGCCAGCAACGCTTCCCCGATCGCGTGACTGGACGCGGCGCAGGCGGTGGTCGTCGTGATGTTGGGGCCCTTCGCTCCGTACCGGATCGCAATGTGCCCCGGCGCAAGATTGGAGATGAGCATCGGGATGAAGAACGGGCTGATCTTCCGCACCCCGTCCTCGAGGTAGGCCCGATGGTACCGCTCCAGCGTAGAAAGACCGCCCAACCCGCTGCCCATGTACACACCGACGCGCGGCGCAAGCTCTTCGTCGATCGTCAGGCCGGAGTCGGTCATCGCGAAATGGGTTGACGCCATGGCCAGGTGGATGAACGGGTCCATCCGCTTGACCTCTTTCCTGTCGACATGGTCCTCGGGGACAAACCCCTTCACCTCTGCGGCTATCGTGGTCGGAAAACCCGACGGGTCGAACTTCGTAATCCTACCCACCCCCGACCGGCCGGCGAGGATCGCTTCCCACGTAGGTCCCAACCCTACGCCCAGCGGCGTGACTGCCCCCAGTCCCGTGACTACCACCCTTCGCATCCTGACCTCCCGGCACCCGGTTCTCGCATCCGGCGGGAAGGCCCACCGCCGGAACCCCGAATGCTCCGCTGGTTACTTCGCGTTCGCCTTGATGTATTCGATGACGTCCTTGACGGTCTTGATCTTTTCCGCCTCCTCGTCCGGAATCTCGATCCCGAACTCGTCCTCCATCGCCATCACCAGCTCGACGATGTCGAGGGAATCCGCTCCCAGGTCATCGATGAAAGACGCCTCGTTGGTCACTTCATTCGCGTCCTTTCCCAACTGCTCGGCCACGATCTCCTTCACTTTTTTCTCAACCGACATCTCGCGCCCTCCCTCCAGGTAGTATACCCTTCACATGTATAACCCGCCGTTAATCCCGATCACCTGCCCGGTGACGTACGAGGCGCCTTCGGAGGCAAGGTAGACCGTGAGTTCGGCAACGTCTTCCGGGGTGCCGAATTTCCCCATCGGGATCTGATTGAGAAACCCATTCCGGACGTTCTCCGGCAAAGCCGCCGTCATGGCCGTCATGATGAACCCCGGCGCGATCGCGTTGACGGTAACGCCTCGCGAGGCCAGCTCGCGCGCCATCGACTTCGTGAACCCGATGATGCCAGCCTTCGCCGCGGAATAATTCGACTGCCCGGCATTGCCCATCTGCCCCACGACGGAACTCAGGTTGACGATCCGGCCGCTGCGCTGCTTCATCATATGCCTCGAAACAGCCTTCGTCAGAAGAAACGTCCCCTTGAGATTCGTCCGCAGGACGGCGTCGAAATCTTCCTCCGAAAGACGCATCAGCAGGTTGTCCCGGGTGATCCCGGCGTTGTTCACGAGGATGTCGATGCGGCCCTGCTCCGCGAGAATGCGCTGGACGGCGGCGTCGACCTGGGCGGCGTCGCCCACGTCGAACATTTCCACCATGCCCTTCCCCCCCGCGCCCACGATGGCGGCAAGCGTCTCCGCCGCCGCCGCCTCGTTGGTGACATCGCATAACACCACGACGGCGCCCTCCGCGGCGAATCGTTCCACGATGGTCTTCCCGATGCCCCGCGCAGAGCCCGTGACCAATGCCACCTTGCCGGAAAGCCGCATCTTTCCCCCTCCCTCCCCGAAGTTCATACCCATAAAATCAGCGACCGTACAAGGAAAAACTTCACCCGGCGAGGCCGCGGACGGCCGGCAGGTCCGCAGGCGAGCAGAACGCCGCCGCCCGCACATCCTTCTCGATCCTGCGCAGCAGTCCGGTGAGAACCTTGCCCGGCCCCACTTCCAGAAACGATGTCACTCCCATGGACCGCATCCGCCGGACGCACTCCTCCCACCGCACGGGAGAAACGATCTGCCGGATGAGGAGCTCCGCCATGCCTTCGCCGTGCGGATACGCTTCCGCCGTAACGTTGGCCACCACCGGGAAGGAGAACTCCCCGGGCGTCGCCGCCCTCAGGTCGGAGGCGAGCCGTTCGGCGGCCGGTTTCATGAGGGCGCAATGGAACGGAGCGCTCACCGGAAGCGGTATCACCATCTTCGCGCCTGCCGATTTCGCCGCCTCGCACGCGGCCGCCACCGCACGGGCGCTCCCGGAGATCACGATCTGGTCCCCTCCGTTGAAGTTCGCCGGCTCGACCACCCCTTCCCGTCCGGCCTCCCGGCAAATGGTTTCCATGGCTTCCGGCGGAAGGCCGATCACGGCGGCCATCGCCCCCTCCCCCGGCGGAACGGCCTCCTGCATGAACCTTCCCCGCGACCGGAGCAGCCGGACCGCATCGGACAGGGACAGGGCGCCGGAGGCCGCAAGGGCCGAGTACTCGCCGAGAGAGTGTCCCGCGGCGCACAGGGGACGTATCCCCGCCTCTTTTGCGAGAACCCGGTAGGCGGCGACGCTCACGGCGAAGATGGAGGGCTGGGTATTCTCGGTCATCCGGAGGTCCTCCGCCGAACCGCGGAAGCAGAGGTCGGCAAGGGAGAACCCCAGCGCGCGGGAAGCCTCATCAAAGACTTCCCGCGCGACCGGGTAGGCTTCGTGGAGTTCCTTCCCCATACCCGGAAACTGGGACGCCTGTCCGGGAAAGAGCAGCCCGATCCCCATCTATCCCCCCTACATCCGCAGCAGGGCGGCGCCCCAGGTCAACCCCGCCCCGAAGGACGCAAGGAGCACAAGATCCCCCTTCGCGAACCGGCCCTGTTCCCGGGCTTCCGTGAGGGCGATCGGGATGGAGGCGGCGGAGGTGTTCCCGTATCGCTCGAGGTTTACGAACACTTTTTCCTCGGAGACTCCGATACGTTTTCCGACCGCACTGATGATTCGCATGTTGGCCTGGTGGGGCACGAAAAGACCGACGTCCGAAATGTCCACGTTGTTTTGCTCAAGTGCCTCCTGGACAACCTCGACCATTTTCGTGACCGCCTGCTTGAACACCTCGTTTCCCGCCAGGCGGATCGCGTGCATCCGTTTCTCCACGATCTCCGGTCCGCACGGGTGAATCGTTCCGCACCCCGGGGCGTAAATAAGCTCCCACAGGCTCCCGTCGGAGTGGAGATGGCAGCTCAACACCCCCTCCCCGTCCGGGCACTCGGCGATCACCGCTGCTCCCGCCCCGTCACCGAAGAGGATGCACGTGTTCCGGTCCGTGTAGTCGGTGGCGGTCGACAGGAGGTCTGCTCCCACGACGAGCGCCTTCTTTCCGCGGCCGGCGCGGATCATCGCGTCCGCCGTGGAAAGGGAGTACAGGAAGCCGGAGCATGCCGCGTTCAGGTCCAGCGCAAAGGCGCGACCCGCGCCGATCTTCATCTGCAGAAAACATGCGGTGGAAGGAAGCGGCATGTCGGGAGTGCAGGTCCCGACGACGATGATGTCGATCTCGGAGGGGCTTACGCCCGCCTCTGCCAGCGCATGACGCGATGCCTCCAGGCAAAGATCGGATGTGGCGCTGTTCGGTTCCGCGATTCGCCGTTGCCTGATTCCCGTCCGTTCCATGATCCAGGAGTCGGACGTATCGACCATCTTTTCGAGTTCGGCATTGGTCAGCGCTTTCGGCGGGGCGCACATCCCCAGCCCGACGATTTTCGATCCCATTATCGTTCCCCCCTTTCTTCCTGATCCCCGGTCCTTCCGTACCGGGGACCTTGCTCCTTCCGGCACCCTCGCCGCCTTCAGACATGCGTCTTCAGGCAATCACCCGGGCGATCTCCTCTTCCACCCCGTCCCGGTGGAGTGAGCCCGCGGAACGGATCGCGTTTTTCATCGCACGCGCGTCCGACGAGCCGTGGCAGATCACGACCCCTCCCTTCACCCCGAGCAGCGGCGCGCCACCGTATTCGGCGTAGTCCAGCCTCGTCTTGACCCGCCGGATCGCTCCCCCCGCAAGGAGGGCTCCCACCTTCGCCATCTGCGATTTGAGAATCTCCTCCCGCAGGAAATCCACCAGGGCCGTCGCCATCCCTTCCATCGTCTTGAGGATGACGTTCCCCACGAACCCGTCGCAGACGAACACGTCGGCCTTCCCGATGAAAAAATCCCTCCCCTCGAGGTTCCCTACATAGGACAGGTTGGTCTTCCGAAACAGGGCACCCGTCTCCCGGGTGAGGTCCGTCCCTTTCGTGTCCTCCTCGCCGATGCTCACCACGCCCACGCGAGGGCGCGGAATCCCGAGGATCTTTCGCGCGTAGGCCTCACCCATCCACCCGAACTGCACCAGGTGGTCCGGCTTGCAACCCACGTTCGCCCCGGCGTCGATGAGAACGATGGGGCCCGTCGGAGTCGGAATCGTCGCGGTGATCGCCGGCCGGTCGACCCCCCGGATCTTCCGGAGCACCATAAGCGCCCCGGCCATCACCGCCCCGGAATTGCCCGCGCTCACGAAGGAGGAGGCCTTCCCTTCCGCCACAAGGTTGAGACCGACGCGCAGGGAGGAATCCTTCTTCTTCCGGAAGGCCACGCCCGGGGCGTCGTTCATCTCCACTACCTCGGACGCGTGCTGCACCTCCAGCTCTTCCGCTTTGGCACGGCGCAGCTCCTCACGGATCAAATCCTCCCGCCCGACGAGAACGATGGGGAAGCCGAACTCACGGAAGGCATCCACCGCCCCCCGGACCACTTCTCTCGGGGCGTGATCCCCTCCCATCGCGTCAACCGCTATTTTCATCGAGGGCAGGAAAAAATGGGCCTCAGGCCTTGGCAATAACTTCCCGGCCGTTGTACGTTCCGCAATTCGGACAGACGGCGTGGGGCCGCTTCACCTGCTTGCACTGCTGGCAGGTGCTGCGCGCGGGCTCGGACAGTTTCTTGTGGGTCCTCCGCTTGTCCCGGCGGCACTTGGACCCGCGTCGTTTCGGATTCGGCATCGCTTACTCCTTTTCTCTCCTCAAGGTCTTCAAGACGTCGAACGGTCCCTCCCTTGCTTCCCCGGGACAATGGCACTCCGCCCGGTTCCTGTCCTCTCCGCAACGGGGGCAGACGCCCCGGCAATCCTCCCGGCAGAGCACCTTGGCGGGAAGGGCAAGGGCCACCTGCTCCCAGAAGATATCCCTCACCTCGATCCCCGCTCCGTCGTAGAAGGCGATATCGAGGTCGTCCACCCGGAGCTCGAGGTCTCCGGACTCGGTCGGGCCCCGGTCCGCCGGGACGAAAACCGTCCGGAAGTCCCGTTCCAGACGCAGGGTGACGGGCTCCGCACAACGGTCGCATACGGTCTCCCCTTCGGCGGCGAAGGACCCGCCGGCCTCCAGATCCCTGCCCTCCAGAGAGAGGAACAAGGTGACCTCCCGCATCCGGCAAGTCCGGAG
>JBAUKK010000030.1:0-6441 GCA_049577645.1 Candidatus Deferrimicrobiaceae bacterium | reverse complement strand
TACCGAAAAGCGGCCGTACAAGGAAACGTCAGAGGGCAGTTCAACCTTAGCCTCATGTACCACACCGGCCTAGGTGTACAGCAGGACTACGCCGAGGCAGAGAAGTGGTACCGAAAGGCGGCCGAGCAGGGACACGCCAGTGCCCAGTACAACCTTGCCTACTTGTACAACAACGGACAGGGTTTGCCACAAGACTACGCCGAAGCGTTGAAATGGTACCGAAGAGCGGCCGATCAGGGACACGCCAGTGCCCAGTACAAGCTCGGCATTATGTATCGGGAGGGACAAGACGTACCTCAAGATTACGTTCAGGCCCATATGTGGTTCAACTTGGCGGCATCTCGATACCCCGCATCAGAGGGCGAAAAACGGGAGAGGGCCGCAGAGAACAGAGATCATGTCGCCTCCAAGATGACCCCCGCCCAAATCGCCGAGGCGCAACGGTTGGCAAGGGAGTGGAAGCCGAAGAAGGGGGGGAAGTAGATGGCCGTCAAGGTGCGGGGACGCAAAGGGACGTATCGCTATCTGACGTTCGGTTTGCTCACCCTTCTATTCTTTACAACATTGGCGGTTACAGTTTTCGGGGGGCAATTCGGGGATGCTGTCTCCGCGTATGAACGAGGCGACTATGCAACAGCATTCCGATTGATGAAGCCATTGGCGGAAAAAGGAGACGCCAGGTCCCAGCACAACCTCGGCGTCATGTACGATTACGGCCGGGGCGCCCCGCAGGATAACACCGAGGCATGGAAGTGGTACCGAAAGGCCGCGAAGCAGGGACTCCCCGATGCCCAGCACAACCTCGGTCTCATGTACGAAAAAGGGCAAGGAGTCCCGCAGAATCACACCGAGGCGGGGAAGTGGTACCGAAGAGCCGCTGACCAGGGACTCCCCGAAGCCCAGGTAAACCTCGGAATCATGTATTACAACGGCCAGGGCGTCCCGCAGGACTACATTCTGGCTCATATGTGGCTCAACATTGCGGCTTCCCACTACCCCGCATCGGTAAAAAAGAGTGTGAATGACGTAATCCATTATCGGGATATCGTCAACGCCAAGATGACCCCCGCCCAGATCGCCGAGGCGCAACGGTTGGCAAGAGAGTGGAAGCCGAAGAAGGAGGGGAAGTAGATGGTTGTCAAGGTCCGATAAAAAATGCCCGCATCTATATGATGCTATTTCCCCCCACGAACATTCCACGGACACAGTTTTTATATAACAGGCAGCAGGGCGGGTGGAGCAGATAATAGGGTGGGCCCCCGAAGGGGGCCCGGCAATCGGTCAGTTGTTTTCGTGGAATCGCCTCTTCGGCGGTTTCGATATGTTCCTTGCGAGGTCGAGCCGACTCTGTGTAAGCCCGACGCATACTCGCTTCCCGTCGACGACGTAATCGATGAACCAAATCTTGTCTGACATGACGCACCTCCTGGGCGAGATTGCACCGAGAGCGAAGGAAGAGGACGCGCAGATGTCGGGAAGTCGGGAGATTGGATTCGAGGGGTGGTCTCCTCGCACATCGGAGCATTTGCTCCCCGGCGCGGTTTCCCGCGCACACCACCGTGGTTCTCCCGAACCCGGTTGGCGGCCCTCTTCGAGCCGTCTTGATGCTGACGTCTATTCTACCGGGATCGGCAGGGGGAGGCAGTCTCAAAGTAATAGGAGATACGGGGAGAAGGGGAGACAAGAGGGAAGGGGAGGGGCTCTATCTGAAGGGTGAGATATTGGTGCGATAACCGATGTTGTAAAAGAAGAGGGGATCCCAGCGGAAGCCGAAATCCCCCTGTTTTACTTGGTAGTCCCAGCGGGGTTCGAACCCGCGTTTTCGCCGTGAGAGGGCGGTGTCCTAGTCCACTAGACGATGGGACCGTAATGGCTGAGGAGCCAGGATTCGAACCTGGAAAACCTGGTCCAGAGCCAGGCGTGATGCCGTTTCACCACTCCTCAACGGGAAAATCAGGTTACCCGAACCGTTCTTCCTCCGTCAAGCGTGATTCCGTCCGGCGTTTCCGTTGGACGTCGTGCGCGCTTCTCCGGGTGTGCAAAGCCGCATTCGCGCCCCTTTTTGACTCGGTCCCGTCCCCATGCTATTGGTGTATTCATGCGGGAGCTTGCAGGCGGCGAACCCCTCGATTTTCTCCGCGAGATCGTCAGGCGCGACACGCTGTCCGGCCGTTACGCCGGCCGGGTGGTGACCCGATTTCCTCCGGAACCGAACGGCTATCTGCACATCGGCCACGCTAAATCGATCTGCCTGAACTTCGGCATCGCCCAGGATTTCGGCGGTGTCTGCCATCTGCGCTTCGACGACACGAACCCGGAAACCGAGGAGATGATTTACGTCGAATCGATCATGGGCGACGTGCGGTGGCTCGGGTACGACTGGCAGGACAAGCTCTTCTTCGCTTCGGATTACTTCGAGAAGCTCTACGGGTTCGCGGTCCGGCTGATCCGGGACGGAAAGGCATACGTGGACAGCCTGAACGGGGAGGAGATCCGGCAGTACCGAGGCACCGTCACGGAACCGGGCGTCGAAAGCCCGTACCGGACCCGATCCGTGGAGGAGAACCTCGACCTTTTCGAGCGGATGCGCGCGGGCGAGTTCCCCGACGGGGCGCACGTCCTGCGGGCCAGGATCGACATGTCGGCCAGCAATATGAAGATGCGCGACCCGCTTCTCTACCGCATCCGCCATGCGACGCACTATCGCAGGGGCGACGACTGGTGCATCTACCCCATGTACGACTTCGCCCACCCGTTGTCGGATGCCGTCGAGAACATCACGCACTCGATCTGCACGCTGGAGTTCGAGAACAACCGGGCGGTATACGACTGGCTGCTCGACAGCCTCTTCCCGCAGCCGCGGCCGCACCAGTTCGAATTCGCCCGTCTCCATCTCGACTTCACGGTCATGAGCAAGCGGAAACTTCTCTCGCTCGTGGAGGAGGGGCTTGTCTCCGGATGGGACGACCCCCGCATGCCGACGATCGCCGGAATGCGTCGGCGCGGCTATACGCCCGAGGGAATCCGCCTGTTCGCGTCCCGCATAGGCGTCGACAAGGCCAACAGCCGGGTCAGCATGGAGTTGCTCGAGGATGCGATACGCGACGACCTGAACGCGCGCGCCCCCCGGGTGATGGCGGTACTGCGACCCCTGAAGGTGACGCTCACGAATTACCCGGAAGGCGATGTCGAATGGCTGGATGCCCCGTACTGGCCGCGCGACATCGACCGGGAAGGATCGCGGAAGGTCCCGCTCTCCCGGGAAATCTCCATCGAACGGACGGATTTCCTGGAGAATCCCCCCCCCGACTGGATCCGGCTGCGCCCCGGCGGGGAGGTGCGCCTGCGAAGCGGATACTTCATCCGGTGCGAGGAAGTAGAGAAGGACCCGGTCTCCGGGGAAGTGGTCGGGCTGCTATGCAGCTACGACCCGGAATCCCTCGGCAAACCGGCGAAGGGGGCGCGAAAAAAAACAACGGCAATCCAGTGGGTATCGAATGCGCACGCAATAGTGGCCGAGGTGCGGCACTTCGACAGGCTGTTCACGGTTGCCGATCCCGAGGGGGCGGAGGAGGGGAAGACGTTTCGGGACTGCCTGAACCCGGATTCGGCGGAAGTCCTTGGCGGCTGCCTTCTCGAGCCGGGGCTTGCGAAGGCCCTGCCCGGGGAGCGGTTCCAGTTCGTGCGCCACGGCTTTTTCGTCGCGGACGAGGTCGATTCGCGGCCGGGCGCCCTCGTGTTCAACCGCATCGTCCCGCTGCGGGACAGGTACCGGCCGACGGTCCGGGACCTGCCCGCCCGAAAACCGGAATAGGTACCGGAGTCCCGTGAAGATCGTTGTTCTCAACGGCAGCCGGAAGAAAGACCGGGGACAGCCGGATATCTGCGGTCTGCTCGTCGAGGAAATTCTCTCCCAGGGGTACTCGGTCGACGAAATAGACCTTGAAGAGATCCCGGTTATTTCCCCCGGATGCTTGCTGCGGCGCGTGAGAGGCGGCGGATCACCTCGTCTCTGCCGAGTACGTCCATCACCTCGAAAATCCCCGGAGACACCGTTCCGCCCGTGAGGGCGACCCGGACCGGCTGCGCTACCCTCCCCAGCTTCGCCCCCATTCTCTCCGCCACACGGTGGAGGACCGGTTCGGTCGCGCCGGGCGTGAACTCGGGGAGGGCGCGAAACTCCCGGGCGATCTCCTCGAAGAGAGGGGCCGTCTCCGACGTGAGGAACTTCTCCGCCGCTTTCGGGTCCGGATCCTTGGGACGGAAATAGTACCCCGACGAATCCGCCATCTCCTCCAGCGTCCTCGACCGCTCCTGGAACGTACGCACCGCCTTCGCCAGCCACGGAGACGGTTCCGCTTCGATCCCCCGCTTTCCGAGAAACGGGACGAGAAGGCCCGCCAGCCGCTCCGGGGACCCCGTCTTGATGTAGTGGGCGTTCAGGTGCAGGAGCTTCTCCGGGTCGAAGCGGGAGGGCGACTTCCCTACGCTTTCCAGGGAGAAGAATCCCTGGAGCTCTTCCGGGGAAAAGATCTCCTGGTCGCCGTGGCTCCAGCCCAGCCGGACGAGGTAGTTGACCATCGCCTCAGGGAGATATCCCCGGTCCCGGTAGGCGGTCACGGAGACATCGTCCAGCCGCTTGGAGAGCTTTCCCCCCCCCATCCCGTGGATGAGGGGAAAGTGACCGAACTTCGGCAGGGGGTACCCGAGTGCCTCGTACAGGAGGATCTGCCTGGGGGTGTTGTTGAGGTGGTCGTCGCCGCGGAGGACATGGGTAATGCCCATCGATGCGTCGTCCACGACCACGACGAAATTGTACGTCGGCAGGCCGTCCGACCGGAGGAGGATCAGATCGTCCAGTTCTCCGTTTTCGTAGGCGACGTCTCCGCGTAGCAGGTCGCGTACGATCGTCGTGCCCGAGAGGGGAGCAAGGAAACGGACCACGAACGGCTTTCCTTCCGCCTCGGAAGGGCGAAGCTCCCGGCATTTCCGGTCGTACCGCGGGGTCTCCCCCCTGGCCCGGGCGGCCTCCCGGCGGGCGTCGAGATCCCCCGCCGTGCAGACGCACCGGTACGCCTTTCCTTCCGCAAGCAGCCTCCCTGCCTCCGCCCGGTACCGTTCCATCCGCTCCGTCTGGAAGAAGGGGCCCTCGTCCCAGGTGATCCCCAGCCACATAAGCCCCTCGAGGATCTCCTTCACGGCCTCCGGGGTCGACCGTTCCTGGTCCGTGTCCTCGATGCGAAGGAGGAACGTTCCCCCGTTGCGCCGGGCGAAAAGCCAGTTGAAAAGGGCGGTACGTGCACCGCCGATATGGAGGTACCCCGTCGGGCTTGGGGCGAAACGCGTCACGACGTCGGGCATGCAGTGCCTCTCTTAACGTGGGTTGGGGCGGCCGCCCGGGCGGTGGGTCCTTACAGGAACGCCAGCCCCGCGTATCCGACAACCTGTTCCCGGTCGCCGCTCACGTCGCCGGAAGTCGAATACTTTATCAGGAGGGCGGACGTGGCGCCAAGGGCCAGGGACGCGAACAAAACAACGGTCGCGGGGATCACGCCGCACATCGAAATCCGCTCCGAGCGGACGACCCGGTGGAGCCCTTCCGGGTCGAGCGCAAGCATGCGGTCGATCGCCGCGCCGTCTTTCTTGCGCGCAAAAGCGTCGGGTTCGTGGTGGGACATGTCGGAGCTCGCGATCAGCAGGGGCGGGTGGGGCTCCTTTGCCGCCACACGGGCCACGGCCTCTCCCAGCATCCGGCAATCCGGAAGGGAAAGATGCCCAAGGGCGACAGGGACGAAACGGAACGCCTCCCGGAACCGCCGAAGGAACGGAAGCTGCACCTCCAGGGAGTGCTCTCCGCGGTGCGCGGATGCGTCTTCCGAAAAAAGAGGGGATTCCGCAAGAAGGCGTCCGGCCAGTTCCTCGTCGATCGGCGCCTCCCCCCACGGCATCCGCCAGACCCCCCGCGACATGACGGCCGCGTTCTTGCCCACTCCCGTGTGGTTGGGGCAGAAGATGACATTCCGGTCGGGAATCTCCACCGAGGAGAAGACTTCCCCCGCCACGCCGGCCGAGTAGACGTAGCCCGCGTGGGGCACGACGATCCCCTTGGCTCGGAGCTTTTCCGCGGTGTCCCGGGTGTAGAGGCGGACCACGCGGTCCAGCTCCCGCGCCGTTCCCGGGTAGAATTGCCCCGCGACGGCAGGATTCCGGCTCCTGTTCATACGGTATTTTATACCACAGGAGCCCCCCGGACAGGCACATTCCCGATTGACACACGGTATGGGGTTTCTTATAGTATTTTATTTACTTTTCGGGGAAGTGCGTCGTTTGTACATACGAACGTCCGAAATTTCCCGCGATGGGCTGGATGTCGTTGCCAACCGCGGGAAGGCATGGGTTCCCCGGCTGTTGGAGGGGATGAATGCGCACCCCCTCCGGACT
>JBAUKK010000029.1:0-2694 GCA_049577645.1 Candidatus Deferrimicrobiaceae bacterium | reverse complement strand
CTCCGGGGAGTGGGATGGGGGACGGCGGGCGGCCGACCTGAAAGGTTCCGGAGAGGCGGATATCGGTGGCTGGATGGCGTCCGGTGCGCCCGGAGGGGACTGGCTCCGACGTGTGGCGAAGGAAGGTAAGCTCACGTTTTCCGGCCGGTGGCAGGGAAGCCCCGAGAGCCCGGAGGGATCGGTCAAGATCCTGACGCGCAATCTCGTTTTCACGGGGAATACGCCGGCCGCCGTGGAGGTCTTGCTCGGGTTCTCGGGGAAAGCGGTCCGGGTCGAATCCCTCCGGGGAAAGGTGTGGGGCGGTGTCGTCTCCGGGGAAGGCAGGTATGATTTCCCGACGGGGAAGGGAGATGCCCGTTTATCGATTGCGCAAGCAGCGTTCGGGGAAGCGCCGTGGGATTCCGGGGGAATATCCTGGCGTCCCGCCGGGAGAGGGGATCTGGTCCTGTCGGTCGAGGGGGGGAGGGAAAAGGTTCAGGGAACCGTTTCCCTGAAAAACCCGGGCGGGTTCGAGCGGCCGGAGAGGAAAGGAGCTCCGGCGGCGAAGGTGGCACTGCCCGTTACGGCCGCGGCGTCAGGCGAATTCGTTCCCGGCAAGGAAGTGAGGATACGGGATTTCCGCGTGACGGCGGGGAAGGCGGAGGCCGGCGGACGGGGATCGTATATTCTTCGGGAGAAACGGCTCTCGTTCACCGGGACATTTCTGGCTCCCGGGGGGAAAGCGGCGGAGTACGGTTGGGTCTACCCCGTTTCCTGGAGTAGCCTCGCCGGCGAGTGGACGCTATCGGGAACCGTGGAAAATCCCCATGTGACCGCGGGGGTAAGAGCCGAAGGACTCGCCGCGAGGGCGCTTCCCCCCGTGCCCCTCTCCGTGAAGCTGGAGGGAAATCCGGCGGACGTGGTACATTTCGTCGCGGATATTCCTGCCGACGTGGCGAAAGTGACCGCTGCCGGCACGATCTCGGGACCTGTCTCGAAAAACCCCGTTCGCCTCGAATCGACAATAGGCGCACGCGATATCGATTTCTCCCTAGCCGGGGCATGGGGCGCCGCCGTGCTCTCTTCCCTGGGGAAGGATCCGGCCCGGCTCAGGAAGCAGGCGTCCGGGATGTCGGGCACGGGGACCGCAGACCTGCAGCTCTCGGTCGCCAGGGGGTCCTTCTCGATCTCCGGGACGATGTCCTCTTCCGAGGTCCGGTTTCCGGGAATCAGCGCACGAGAAGTATCCGTTTCGGGAAACTGGCGGGAAACCCCTTTCGGTTCGCGCTGGGGGTTCAACGCGGGCGGACAATTCGGGGAAGGCGAATTCGTGCTGGCGGGGAAGGGGGAGGATGGGAAGGCCGCATTCACCGGGACGATGGACGACATCGACCTCGCAACGGCGGTCTCCCTCGCGGACCGGGAATACGGGGCCCGGATCGGGGGCCGCGCCAGCCTGCGCATGGAGGCAAAAACAGGACCGGAAGGGTGGGAGATCGGGAAACTCTCCGCATCCGTTCCCCGGTTGACCATCGCGGGGCTGGCCATCGAAGGGGTGGTGGCGGAGGGTTCCCTCGGCGGATCTTCCGGCGAGCTATCCCTTGTATCCACCTCGCCCCGGGTGAAGGCCTCGGCAGTTATAAGTCGGGAGCGGGGGTGGCCGGTCTCGTTCACCGTGAGAACCGAAGGTGTACCGACGGGGGTCTTGCTCGAAGCGATCGGGAGGGGGGAGACAGCCTCCGGCGGGACCTGGGATGCGCATGCCGAAGGGGCACTGAAGGCCGCCGATCTGTTCGAGGGGAAGGCGGCGCGCCCGGAGGCGATTTCCGAGTTCCGCTTCTCCCTCTCGGCATCAACACTGTCCATCGCCGGGATCTCCTTCGATTCCCTGCACGCCGAAGGGAAAAAGGAGAGAGACGTCCTCGCTGGGGAAATCGGCACCTCCCTGCCCGATTCGCTTCTTTCCTATTCCTTCTCGCTCCGGGAGCCGTACGGTTTCCGGGTGAAGGGTTCGTTTTCGGCGGAGCAATCGAATGACGCGGCAACGGCAGGCGGCGTTCCGGACGAACCCCGGAAGAGCGTCTCCACGGGCGGGGACGGGCATTCGCGTTTCCGAATCGCCGGACAAGCCGAGCTCAGCGGATCCCTGCTTGCGCTCGACCGTTTCCGGGGGACTCTGCAACTAAAGCGGATATTCTACCAATACGGGGGGGTCGACCTGACCGGCGAGGGAATCTCGATCGTCCTTTCTCCCGAGGGCATCCGTTGGGAGAGCGGGACCGTGCAGACTGCCGGGAACCCGCTTCGCGTCTTCGGAAAAGCAACCTGGGCGGGGGACATGGATCTCCGTCTCGAGGGGAATGTACCGGCCCCGGCCATCCGGCTGGCAACGGACGTGTTCGACCGGCTGGACGGTATGCTTCAGGTGGAGATACGGGTCACAGGGAAGTGGGACAATCCTTCCGTCATCGGTACCGGGCACGTGGAAAACGCGACGTTTTCCTTCCGTGGCTATGCACAGTTGTTCGAGAAGATGAACGTCGACGCGGTGATCAGCCGGGAAAAGATCATCTTCGAACATTTCGAGGGGAGGAGCGGAGGAGGATACATCGACGGAAGGGGCGAACTCCCCCTCCGGTTCTCCGAGGGACAGAGGATGTTCTTCTCGGTGGACTTCTTCGACATGCAATATCCCTACCCGAAGGACCTGCATCC
>JBAUKK010000028.1:0-13074 GCA_049577645.1 Candidatus Deferrimicrobiaceae bacterium | reverse complement strand
CCGGATACGTAGGGTATGAGGAAGGCGGCGCGCTGACCGAGGCAGTGCGGCGGAAACCGTACACCGTGATCCTCTTCGACGAGGTGGAAAAGGCGCACCATGACGTGTTTCACATCCTCCTGCAGATCCTCGAGGACGGTCGCCTGACCGACGGGAAGGGACGGACCGTGGATTTTCGCAATGCCGTTGTGATCCTCACCTCGAATATCGGCTCCCACTGGATCCAGGAACTCTCAGGGAAGGGGGAGGATGTCGTCCGCGGGAAGGTCATGGAGGAACTTCGCCGGGAATTCCGCCCCGAGTTTTTGAACCGTCTCGACGAAGTCGTCCTGTTCCGGTCTCTCGGGAGGGAGGAGCTGGCGAAGATCATCGTGATCATGCTCCGGGAGCTTAACGAGCGGCTCGCCGACAGGAGGATATCGGTAACGCTTACCGATTCCGCCCTCGAGAGACTCGCAACGATCGGTTACGATCCCACGTACGGGGCGAGGCCGTTGCGGCGCGCTATCCAGAAGCACCTCCAGGACCCCCTGGCCCTCCATATTCTCAAGGGGGAGTATCGTGAAGGGGATTCAGTCCTTGTGGACGTGGACGGAAGTACCGGTTTTTCCTTCCGAAAATCTGTGTAAGGGCGTGCCGATCGAGGGTGGCTTGACAAACGGGGCCTTGGAGGGTAGGGTGAAATAAAAACGCTGTTTGAAGTGGGCAAAGTGTGAGCGCATCCTTGGCGGTTTCTTTCCTCGCCCCGGCCAAGCTGAACATCTCCCTCCGGGTTTTCGGGAAACGTCCCGACGGGCTCCACCAAATACGTTCGGTCATGGTTCCGGTCTCCCTCTACGACGAGGTCATCGTGGAGCAGGCCTCCGCGGGCATCTCCGTGGAGATGGACGACCCCATGGTCCCCTGCGATGAGCGGAACAGTTGCCACAGGGCAGCGGTTTCTTTCCGCGACTGGGCGGGCGTCCCGGAGGGGGTACGAATCCGGGTCCGCAAGACCATCCCCGCGCAGGCGGGGCTGGGCGGGGGCAGTTCCGACGCCGCCGCAACGCTGAAGGGGCTGATCGCCCTGACCGGGAAGTCGCCTCCCCCGGAGACCCTCCTATCTCTTGCGGCAGCCGTCGGGGCGGACGTTCCGTTCTTTACGCTGGGCGGCCCTGCGCTCGTGGAGGGATTCGGAGATCTGCTGACCCCGGTGGAATGGAAGGTCCCCTTTCTTGCCGTGATCGTCATGCCTTCGTTCGGGCTGCCGACGCGGGAAGGATACGAAAGACTTGGCCGGGAGACGGCCGGTTTCCCCGGGAGGGAGGATCCTCCATCCTTCCGCGCATGGGAGGATCTCGTGGCGGCCGTGGGAAACGATTTCGAGAGCGCCTGGGAACACGACCGGCGGGAGATCCCGGCCATCAAGAGGGAGCTGAGGGAGGCGGGGGCGGAGGCTGCCGCCCTCACCGGGAGCGGGTCCGCGGTGTTCGGGTTGTTCCGAAGCGAGAAAGATGCGCGCCGGGCGAAAAACGCAATGGAGAACGGGGAGGGACGAAGACTGTTCATCGTCCGCAACATTTGACGACACGGAAGGAGGGGGGGAGATGCAGCTCACCGAGGTGAAGGTCTATCCCGTGACGGACGACGAGAAACTGAAGGGATACGCCACGATTGTCTTCGACGCCTGCTTCGTTGTCCGGGATCTGAAGATCATCAACGGCAACAGCGGGCTGTTCGTCGCGATGCCCAGCAAGAAGAAGAAGGACGGAACGTACCGCGACACGGCGCACCCGTTGAACAACGAGACGCGCCAGAGGATCGAGGAGGCGGTTCTGGGGGAATACGAGAGCGAGATTCGAAGGCTTGACGGTCTCGCCCTGGCCCGTTAACATTTCCACGGACCGAATCTTCCTTTCCGCAGGGGGGCGGGCGGCCTGTCCGGGGACGGGGTTTCACGCGGGATTCGGAGCGGGGGGAAGAGGGGGTTTTTCGCGGGCCTCGCGCTGGGAGGTCGTCTAACGGCAGGACAGGGGCCTTTGGAGCCTCTAATGAAGGTTCGACCCCTTCCCTCCCAGCCATTTTCCGTTTTCCCCTTGCCAAGGCGCAACCAATCGGTATAATGTCATTTTCTTCACTCATCGGATGATTTTCCGAGCAGGGGAATGGTGTGACCAGGCTCAAGATTTTTGCGGGCAATGCGAATACCGATCTGGCCAGGGAGATCTGCGCTTTTCTCTCCGTCCCGTTGGGAGCCGCATTGGTGAAGCGGTTCAGCGACGGGGAGACCAACGTCGACATCGGGGAGAATGTCCGGGGGGCGGACGTCTTTATCGTGCAGCCGACCTGTCCCCCGGTGAATGACCATCTGGTCGAACTCCTCGTCCTCATGGATGCGCTGAAGCGCTCCTCGGCCAATCGGGTAACGGCGGTCATCCCCTATTACGGGTATGCGAGGCAGGACCGGAAAGTGCTCCCCCGCGCGCCGATCACCGCCAAGCTCGTGGCGGACCTGCTGACGGCAGCAGGCGTTTCCCGGGTTCTTACGATGGACCTGCACGCGGGTCAGATCCAGGGGTTCTTCAATATTCCCGTTGACCACCTGTACGCCGCCCCCGTGATGCTTGAATACATCAAGGCGAACTGGGGCAACGACATCGTGTTCGTATCCCCCGACGCGGGGGGGGTGGAGCGGGCGCGGGCCTTCGCCAAGCGGCTGAACGCCACGCTGGCGATCATCGACAAGCGGCGGGCGGGGCCCAACGAGTCCAAGGTGATGAACATCATCGGCGACGTCGAGGGGAAGACGGCCGTCCTCCTCGACGACATGGTGGATACGGCCGGGACGATGGTCCAGGGAGCCGACGCGCTGCGCGAGAGCGGGGCGAAGCGGGTGTTCGCCTGCGCGACCCACCCCGTCCTCTCGGGACCGGCGATCGAACGTCTGGAGAAGTCCGGGATCGAGCAGCTCGTGGTCACTAACACGATCCCTCTGGGGAAGAAAGCGGCGTGCACGAAGATCCGGGTCCTCTCGGTGGCGAGCCTTCTCGGGGAAGCCATCAAGCGGATCCATTTCAACGATTCCGTGAGTTCGCTCTTTGTGTAGCGGGAGGATGACGCAATGGCCATGATGGAGTTGACGGCGGTGCGCCGCCACGGGTCCGGGAAGGAAGGTGCCCGGAAACTGCTTTCCCTGGGGAAGGTCCCGGGGATCATGTACGGAAAAGGTCGGGAAAGCCGTTCCGTCGAGTTCGATCGCCGGGATCTGGAGAAGTTTCTGGGTGTCGCCCGCCGGGGGACCGTCATCGTCCGCCTGAACGTGCAGGAGGATGCCGAGACGAAGGAGGCGTACGCGGTCCTCAAGGAGGTCCAGACGAATCCCCGGACGGACCGCGTGATCCACGTCGATTTCTACGAGGTCGCTTTCGGAAAGAAGTTCCGCATCGAGGTACCCATACGGGTCAAGGGGAAAGCGGCCGGGATCGAGCAGGGGGGAATCGTCGAGCAGGTGACCCGCACCCTTGAGGTCGAATGCCTCCCGAATAACGTGCCGGAGTTTCTGGAGATGGACGTCACGGCGCTCGAGATCGGAGACTCGCTCCACTTGAAGGACCTGATTCTTCCCGAGGGCGTCCAGCCGGTGGAAAAGGACCTGACGGCCACTATCTTCTCCGTCCATGCTCCGAGAGTCGAGGAGGTCGTGACCGTGGTGCCCGAGGAGGAAGAGGCGGCGGCCACAGCGGAAGGCGCCAGTGTGGCGGAACCTGAGGAAAAGGAGAAGTAGCCGCCCCCCTTCCCGTCTTGTGTTCGGGCTCGGGAACCCCGGCCGCCGGTACGCGGAAACGTTTCACAACGCGGGGTTCATGGCGGTCGAGCTCCTGGCGATCTCCTCCGGAATCCGGCTTAAGGCCTCGGGGGAGGCCGAATACGGTGTAGGGTCGTTGGACGGGGAGTGGGTTCTCCTCGGCAGGCCGAGGACGTACATGAACCTCAGCGGAATGGCCGTGGCCCCCCTCTACGATAGGTTTGCGGGGGCTCCCGAGGACCTGCTGGTCCTTCACGACGACCTCGACCTGGCCCTGGGTGTGGTGAGGCTGAAACGGGGCGGCGGGACGGGAGGGCACAAGGGCCTCCGATCGCTTACGGAGGAACTCGGAACCCGGGAATTCCTGCGGGTCCGGATCGGGATCGGCCGTCCCCCGGAAGGGGTCGACCCGGCGGACTTTGTTCTCAGGCCGGTCCCCGGGGAATCGCGGGACCGGTTCCACGGCGGAGTTTCATTTGCTGCGGAGGCTGTCACGGACATCCTCCGGGAAGGGTTTGACACGGCGATGACGCGCTGGAACGCGCGGCACGCGTAAACCCCCTCCCTGAAAGCGGAAAGGGAAGGGACCATACTCCTTGCTCCCGGCGGCCAAGACCGGGGGCTCGATAAGCCGAAAGGAGGCTTTCGCACGATGACGAAGTACGAGTCTGCCATCCTGTTCGATCCGGAACTCCCCGAGGACCGGCGCAAGGAATTTCTGGCCAAGATCGAGGGGATCGTCACCTCGTTCGAGGGGGAAATCCTCAAGCAGGACGACTGGGGAATCCGGAAACTTGCCTACCATATCCGAAAGAAGCAAAATGCGTACTATACCTTTCTGATCTACTCCGGGAAGCAGGGCGTGGTCGAGGAGGTAGAACGCAACATCAAGATTTTCGACGGCGTGATCCGCCACATGACGTCCCGCGTGGATTTCGAGGTCAAACCGGCTGCGACGGCACCGGTTCCGGAGGAAGCGCCCTCCGGCGCGGAGAACGGCGGGGAGTCTCCCGGGACCTCGCTGCCCGCGGGCGGGACTCCCTCCGCGTAGGGGAAAGAGAGGAACGATGGTTGCCTTCAACCGTGTGATCCTTGCCGGGAACCTGGTCCGGGACCCGGAGATCCGGTATCTCCCCTCCGGTCTGTCGGTGACCAGCTTCGCCATTGCGGTCAACTCCCGCTACCGTTCGAACAATGAGCTCAAGGAGGAAGTTTCCTTTTTCGACGTCGTCGTCTTCGGAAAACTGGGGGAAACCTGTGCGGAGTATCTTTCCAAAGGGCGGCCGGTGCTCGTGGAAGGCCGCCTGAGACAGCGGCGCTGGGAATCGGAAGGGACCAAGAGGAGCAAGATCGAGGTTGTGGCGGGGGGTGTCCAGTTCCTGGGGGGAGGGCCGAAGAGCGGGGCGGCTGCCGAAGGCGACCAGGGCGGGCAGTCGACCGACGCCCAGGAAGACGACATTCCGTTTTAACGAGAAACGATACCAGGAGGCGAAAGGAAAACGATGAGCACCCCGATGAAACCGAGGTCCGGCCCGGGAAGACCCGGAGGCGGACCGAGAAGGCGGTACGTCCGGAAGAAGTTCTGCCGGTTCTGCGCGGAGAAGGATCTCCGGATCGATTACAAGAACGTGTACTTGCTCAAGCACTTCATCTCCGAACGGGGCAAGATCGTCCCCCGAAGGATTTCGGGGACATGCGCGACCCACCAGCGCAAGCTGACGGTGGAGATCAAGAAGGCACGCATCGTGGCGCTGGTACCGTTCACGGCAACCCAGGTAAGGTAGGGGGAACCGATGAAAGTGATCCTGCGGGAGGACATCGAAAACCTCGGGAAGGCCGGCGACATCGTCAAGGTCGCCGACGGGTACGGCCGGAACTATCTCATTCCGAAGCGTCTTGCCGTCCAGGCCGACGTGCGAAACGTCCGTGCGCTCGAGCACGACCGCCGGGTCATCGAGGCCCGCGCGAAAAAGACCCGCAAGAGCGCCGAGGAACTGGGCGCGAAGCTGTCCGCCCTTTCTCTCACCATCCCGGCCAAGGCGGGGGAGGAAGGGAAGCTGTTCGGGGCGGTCACGTCGCGCGACATCGCCGAGGCGCTCGACAGGGCGGGGGTAACGGTCGACCGAAAGCTGGTGCTGTTGGCCGAGCCGATCAAGCAGGTCGGGGAGTACAAGGTGAAAGTGAAGGCGGGGACGGACATCGCTCCCGAGGTATCCGTCAGCGTGGTGGCGGAATAGCGGCCATCCTCCGGGGAAGGAGGTCGACATGAGCGGTCCGCGGGTTACGGCGCACGGAGCGGCGGAAACTCCTCTCCTGAAGGTTCCTCCCCACAGTCTCGAGGCCGAACAGGCCGTGCTCGCCTCGGTCCTGCTGAACAACGACCTGATGAACGACGTGGTCGAGATCCTGCGCCCGGACGATTTCTACCAGGGCGCCCACAGGACGCTCTTTTCCACGATGGTGGATCTCTACGAGCGGGGCCGCGCAATCGACCAGCTGACGCTTTCCGAGGCCCTCAGCACCCGCGGCGCGGCAGGCGAAGTCGGGGGGCTGTCCTACCTCTCCGAACTCATCCACAACATTCCCACCACCGCAAACGTCGCCGATTACGCACGGCTGGTCAAGGAGAGGGCGATTCTCCGGAAGATGATCGTCGTGGCCCAGCAGATCACGAATTCCGCGTTCCAGGGCGTGGGCGAGGTCGACGACTTCCTCGACAAGACCGAGCAGGCGATCTTCTCGATCGCCGAGGAGAAAATCAAGCCCTCCTACTACTCGATGGCCGAGATGGGGAAGGAGGCGATGCGGGAGATCGAGAAGCTCTACGAGAAGAAGGAGCTGATCACCGGGGTCTCCTCCGGCTTCCGCGACCTGGACCGGCTGACGGCGGGGTTCCAGAAGTCCGACATGATTGTCGTCGCGGGCCGTCCCGGCATGGGAAAGACGGCCTTTTCCCTGAACGTCGCTCTCCATGCCGCTCTTCGCAACGGTTTGCCGGTCGCGATCTTCTCGCTGGAGATGAGCCGCCAGCAGCTCGCCCTGCGGATGATCTGCTCGGAGGCGAGGGTCAATTTCCAGCGGCTGCGGACCGGGTACCTTGCCCAGGACGAGATCAACCGGATCGTCGCCGCCGTGGGAAGGCTCTCCGAGGCACAGATCTACTGCGACGATTCCGGGGTGCTGAACGCCCTCGAGATGCGGGCGAAGGCGCGCCGCCTGAAAAAGGACAAGAACATCGGGATGGTCATCATCGACTACCTCCAGCTCATGCGGGGGGTAACGTCGCGGGGAAGCGCGGAGAACCGCGTGCAGGAGATCTCGGAGATCTCCCGCTCGCTCAAGGCCCTGGCGAAGGAGATCAACGTCCCGGTCATCGCCATCTCCCAGCTTAACCGCGGCCTGGAAAGACGCGACGACAAGCGACCCCAGATGTCCGATCTTCGTGAATCGGGGGCGATCGAGCAGGACGCCGACCTGATAATTTTCATCTACCGCGAGGAGATGTACAGCAAGGGGGAAATCCCCGAGGAGAAAAAGGGGGTCGCCGAGATCATCATCGGGAAGCAGCGCAACGGCCCCATGGGCATGGTCGAGCTCACCTTCCTGAACCAGTACACCCGTTTCGAGGACATGGCAAGGGACTACGAGTAGGTTACCTGCCTCGTCCCCCGGGATCCAGGACAACCCGGGGGTCTACTTCGCCCGCAGGCTGGAGTTCCCGACGGGGAAGGAGGAGCTGTCGGGAGCGTAGAGGGTCCACCGCCCCTCGGCGGAGGGGAATCCCTCCTCGACGTGCCTTGCCAATATCGACTTCGCGGTCCTCACGGCCTCCGGGAGGGGGTCCCCGGCCGCGAGTCGTGCGGCGATACCGGCCGCAAGGGCGCATCCGGTTCCGTGGGGGTTGCGACGGGGGAACGTCCGCTCCGGCGGAAGCAGCGTGACCGTTCCGCCTTCGAAAAGGATGTCGACGCCGCGCTTCCCCGGCCAGGGGAAATGCCCTCCCTTCAGGACGACGGAGGCTCCCGAGGCGAGGGCGAGATCCCGCACGGCAGCGACGGCATCCCGGAACCCCCCGACGCTCCGGGCGAGGATCTTCTCGATCTCCGGGAGATTGGGCGTCAGGACCGTCGCCCGGGCCAGCAGGTTCCGATAGGCGGGCAGGGCGTTTCCCGCGAGAAGAGGCATGCCGGAGGAGGACCGGAGCACCGGATCCAGGACGACGGGCAATCCCCGGTGACTATTGAGGAAGGAGAGCAGGCTTTCCGCGGCCGCGCGGCTCCCGACCATCCCGATCTTGACCGCACGGAGGCGGAAACTTTCCGCGACCCGGGAGAGCGACCGCTCCAGGGCAGTCCGCGGGAGGGGAACGATCCGGTCGAACGTGGCGGTGGTCTGGATCGCGAGGCAGGACGGTACGGCGACGGCGTACCCGCCCGCCGCGTGCACCGCCTTTGCGTCCATCAGAACGCCTGCCCCTCCGGTGGGGTCGAACCCCCCGAAGGCCAGGATCACCGGCGGCCTGTTTCCTCTTCCCATATCCCGAGGAACTCCCTGGCGCGCTCCCGGATAGCGGGCCCGCCGAACAGGTCCGAGATCACCGCGAACCCGGATGCGCCCGCCCGGATCACCTTCCGGACGTTCTGCCGGGTGATCCCGGAGATGGCGATCACGGGGAGAGATACGGCCCCCGCCACCTCCGCGATGAGCTTCAGGCCCCGCGGTTCGAGCGCGTCGTTCTTGGTCATCGTCCGGAAGATCGCCCCCACGCCGATGTAGTCCGCGCCTTCCTGCTCCGCCCTGCGTGCTTCGACGACATTGTGCGTGGACGATCCCAGAAGAAACCCCGGTGGGACCAGTTTCCGCGCTTCGGGGATCGGGAGGTCGTCCTGCCCGAGGTGGCAGCCGTCCGCATCCGCCATCAGCGCCACGTCGAGGCGGTCGTTGACAAGGAAGAGGGATCCGGCCTTCCTGCAGATACCGGCCAGCCTGCGTGCCCGGGAGAATATCGTCCGGGGGGAGGACTGCTTGTCCCGGAACTGGAGGATCCGGCACCCTCCCTCTATCGCCTCCGAGATCGCGATTTCCAGCGCTTCCTCGGTGTCCTTTGCGTCGATGGTGACGACTGCGGGGTCCAGAATCCCGTAGAGAGCCTCGATCCGGGCGGATGAAGAACCGTCCCGTTTCCCGCTCATCGGGACTTTTTCTTTCGGGGAAGAAGGGAGAGGGACGACAATTTCTTCCGCAGGGTGTTCCGGTTGATCCCCAGGACCTGCGCGGCCTTCACCTGGTTCCCGCCGCTAGCCTCCATGACGATCTTGATGAGCGGCTTCTCCATCTGGCGGAGAAAGTAGCCGTGAAGATCGTCCTCGCTCTCGATGGCGTCCCCCAGGCGCCCCACGAACTCCCGGACCCGCTCCTCGATGACCTGCTCCAGCGGAGCGGTGGACAGGTCGATAGCGCCGTCCGCCTTGGCCAGTTCCCTCGCCACCTCTTCCCGCCGCAGGAGCTTTCCCGTGGAGAGAACGGCCAGCCTCTGGACGAAATTTTCCAGCTCCCGCACATTTCCTTTCCAGGTATGGGCCGTGATCACATCCAGCGCCTCTTTCGAGAACGAGCGGGGAGGGCGGGAAAGGATCGTGCAATACTTCTGGAGGAAAAAGTCGGCGAGAAGGGGGATGTCCTCCCGTCTCTCGGAAAGGGGGGGCACGCGGATCGGAAAGACGTTCAGCCGGTCGAAGAGGTCCTCACGGAATCTGCCGTCCGCGACCATCCGCCGCAGGTCCCGGTTGGTCGCCGCGATGATGCGCCCTCGGAACGGCCGGTTCCGGCTCGACCCCAGCCTCGGGAATTCCTTTTCCTGCAGCACGCGGAGAAGTTTCGCCTGGAGGTCGGTCGGGATGTCCCCGACCTCGTCGAGAAATAGGGTGCCCCCCGAGGCGGCCTCCAGCTTCCCTTCCCGGGCCGTTTCCGCCCCGGTGAACGACCCCTTCTCGAAGCCGAACAACTCCGCCTCCTGCAGATCCTTCGGGATGGCGGAGGCATTGACCGGCAGGAAGGGTCCGTCGGGGGTTCCGAGCTCGTGGATGCAGCGGGCGACGAGCTCCTTCCCCACGCCGCGCTCGCCCAGCAGCAGGACGGTGGCGTCGGAGTCCGCCACTTTTCCCACGCCCAGGAATACGTCCAGGATGGCGCGGCTCCGCCCGACGATGCGGGCCGACTTCCACTCCTCGGGATCTTCCGTCCGGAACGGACGCTCGCGGGAGGTCGCTTCGTTCGAGACTTCCCGCAGGAGGTTCTCGATATGGGCGATGTCGAACGGCTTGGTGATGAATTCCGAAGCCCCCGCGCGGGTGGAGCGGGCGGCGGCGTCCGGCCGGCGAACGGCCGTCATGATGAAGAACCGGGTCGGGGATTTCCTCGCCTGGATCTTCTCAAGGACCTCGATCCCTTCCATGGCGGGCATGCGGATGTCGATGAAGGCCGCGGCGTAGGTGTTCCGGGTCAGCAGGGAAAGCGCCTTTTCCCCATCCTCCGCCAGGTCCGGAGTGAACCCCATCCCTGCGACCGTCTTCTTCAGGACCCAGCGGATGCTCTCGTCGTCGTCGGCTATGAGGACTTTGTTCACGGGCCTTTATTCTTTCCGGTGGAGACTGGAAGGGATATTGTAACCGTCGTTCCCTTCCCTCGCACCGATTTTATTTCCAGCTTCCCGCCGTATCGGGAGATCGACTGTCTTGCCATCACAAGGCCGAGTCCCGTCCCCTTCGCCTTCGTCGTGTAGAATGGCAAAAACGCCCTTCGGGCCTCCTCTTCCGACATCCCGGTGCCGTCGTCCGCGATGGAGATGTCGACAAAAGAGTGCATTCTCCCTCTCGTCCGCCCCCACCGGTAATTTACGTTCATCCGGGTGTGGATGCGCACGGTCCCCTTTCCCGGGATGGACTCCACGGCGTTCTTGAGAACGTTCACGATCGCCCGGAACACGGTGTCCGGGTGTCCGGACACGTCGGGGACGCTCGGATCGGCGACGAGCTCGAAGCGGATCTCCTTCCCTCGGGCCCGCACGTCCGAGCGCATGAGCTCCTCGGCTTCCCGGAGGATCGAGTGGACGGGGAAGGGGCGGGCCGGCGGAGGGATCCTCCCCATCTCGAGCATCTTATCCACGAGCCCGTTGATTCTCTCCGCCTCCCGAAGGATCAGCCGGGTTCCCTCCCGGCGCTCCTCCTCGGATGCCTCCCCCCGCAGCATCCACTGGGCCGCCCCCCGGATCCCACCCAGCGGATTCTTGATCTCGTGGGCGATTCCGTAGGCGAGCGTCTGCATCTCCTCCGCGCTCACGGAGGCCCTCTCCTCCTGTCCGACCAGGCTGAGGATCTCGGCGGGCTTGATCGACAGCACGGCTCCGTTCGGATCCCCCGCGAGGCCGGGCATGGGGGACGCCCCGATGATGACGGAGACCGACGGGGGGGGCGGGTTGCCTGCCGCCTGCGCCCGCCGGGGGATCCTGAGCTCCACGTCGTATCCGGTGACGGCCGCGTTGTCCTCGATAGCCTTCCGGAGGATCCGTGCGGCGCCGGGGGATCCCCGGAAGATTGTCCGGTAATGTTTTCCGGTAAACGCCCGAGACGACCCGTGGAGAATCTCCTCGGCGGCCGGGTTCGCGTAGACGAGCCTTCCCGTCCCGTCGAATGCGAGGATTCCGATGTTTACGGATTCAAGCGTCTGCTGGAAGAGGTCGTTCAAAAGAATCTCGCTACCGCACGGCGGAAATCGTCGAGGGTCCTCACACTCACGAGATGGCCCCGAAACGCGGAAGCGCCCGGGATTCCCCGGCTGTACCAGGCAAGGTGTTTTCGCATATCCCGAATTCCCGCCTCCCCGTGGCGGCGGTGCATCTCCTCTCCGTGCCTCAGGATCAGCGCCCTGCATGCTTCGGGGGAGGGGGCGGCCGGCGATGTCCCCGGCGTGCAGGGCCACGCGGCGACGAAAACCTCCCGACGGACCGCGGAGAAGATCCAGGGATTTCCCATGGCCGCACGCCCGATCATCACCGCGTCGCACCCGGTTTCCGAAACCATACGAAAGGCGTCCTCCGGATTTCCTACGTCCCCGTTGCCGATCACGACACGGTCGGGGAATTCCTTTTTCAACCGGGCGATCTGTCCCCAGTCGGCCCTGCCGGAAAACATCTGTCCCCGGGTCCGGGGGTGGAGGGTGACGGCTGCGGCCCCTGCGTCAAAGGCCTCCCTCGCCACTGCGAGATGCGAGTCGGTTTGCGTGCCGAAGCCCGACCGGATCTTGACGGTGACGGGGATCCTTGCGGCATCGGAGGCGGCCCTTGCGATTTTTCCCGCGAGACGGGGGCGGGAGAGCAGAGCCGCGCCCGCTCCGCCTGCCGTTACCCTGCGTACCGGACATCCCATATTGATGTCGACGAAGTCGAACCCGAGCCGATCGATCGTAGCGGCTGCTTCCCCCATCTCCTCCGGGACCGCGCCGAACAGTTGCGCTCCGATGGGGCGCTCCCCCTCCCCGAATCGGAGATACCGCTCCGCCCGTCCGGGCTGCATCAGCAGCCCCTTCGCCGAAATCATCTCCGTCACCGTCACGTCGGCCCCGTTTTCCCGACAGAGGAGCCGGAACGTGCTGTCCGTGATCCCGGCCAGGGGGGCGAGGATCAATTTTCTCCTGAATTCCATTATCTACCTACTATATCACTGCCGCCGGGGGCGGAAACCCCGTGGCTGCCCCGGCGGGAAGGCAAAAGGAAACGGGGACTTGCGCCCCCGACGTTGTGATATCATGGAATCACACGGTGGCAAGGAAAGGCGATGGGGTTCGCCTTTAACCGCCCGCCCGGGCTGATGACCCCTGACCGCGGAAAGGGAATGCCCGGCCGGGGCGCTGCTTTGCCGGAGAGAGGGAAACGATGCCCGCCGGGAGATTCCGGGGGGCGTTTTCGTTTTCAGGGTCCGGCGCGAAGGAGAAGGAGATTCCGGGCATCGTGGCGCGCAACGTGATGATACGGGAGGAAAATTCGGAACGGCTCCTGGAGCGGCTCGTCGAGATCCGGGACCACTACCGTCTGCAAAGCCTCGACCTGCAGATCGAGGCATGCCGGCAGGGTCTTCGACAGGAGGGGATCATCGACGTCGCCGTACTGGGCCGGTTCAAGGCGGGGAAGAGTTCCTTCCTGAACTGTATCGTGGGGCAGGATGTCCTGCCTGTCGGAGCGATCCCCGTGACCTCCGTGCTCACCGTCCTTTGCTTCGGGGAACGGGAACAGGCAC
>JBAUKK010000027.1:0-7368 GCA_049577645.1 Candidatus Deferrimicrobiaceae bacterium | reverse complement strand
CCGATGTGTTGATGGGGCGCAGCCTGCGGGCGAAAACCATACTCGTGGCGACAGGATACGGGATATCGGAGCGGAGGGAAGGGGAACGGCGGGGCCTCGGGCCGGACGTGTTCCTCCCCAGCATCAGGGAGGCCGCGGAGTGGATCCTGTCGGAAGGGAAATAGGGTGAACGGGTCGGTTTCCCCGGGAAACCGGGCGTGGCGTTGTTTTTTGCTTCTCGCTGCCGCTCTCGTCCTCCTGGCGACCGGCTGTTACCGCACGACGCAAAAGCCCGCGCGGGAGGCAGCGCCGCCGGTTGCGGCGACCGGCGATTCGGAGCCCGCGGCCATGCCGGCGGAGGGAAGCGTCGCCTCCCTCCCGCCGCAGGAACCGCGAGCCTCGCACGGAGAAGCCCCTTACCCCATCCCGGAGGTGTCCCCGCCGGAGACGGCTCCGGAAGAGCCCCCCGGGGAATCGCCCCCGGAATCCTCCCTCCCGTCCGCAGCCGGGAACCTTTCGGAGAAGGTGTCTCCCACGGCTGGTCCACCGCCGGAGACGGCCGGAAACGGGAAGGAGGCGGCATCAACGGGCGAAGGAGCAACGGTGGCGGCCCTGCCCCCGCGGACCGGACCGGCCGCTCCCGTTCCCGGCGCGGGCACCGGGGGAGGCACGGTCGACATCGTCAAGCTTCCGGAGGAGAGGGCGTTTTCACAGGAAGGCCCGCCCTGGACGAGAGGGAAGGAAGAGCTTGTCTACAAGGTGGAGTTTCTGGGCATCACGATGGGGTTTGCCCGGTTCTCCTTCCTGGGGAAGGTACTCCTGTCGGGGAAGGAGGCGTACCACCTCCGCGTACGCGCGTGGACCTCGGACCTGCTCTCGGTGATCTACCCGATGGACGACACGATCGACTATTATCTGGATGTGGAGACGATCGCGCCGCTTCGGCAGGAGTTTACCAAAAGCATGAAACCGGACGACGTGGCCATCTACGACCAGGAAAGGGGCACGATCGTCTACCGGTACAGGAAGAACGGGGAGGTCAGAAAGAAGGTCGACGTCGTTCCCAACGTATACGATCCCGTCTCGGTAGCGTACTATTTCCGGACCCGGGGTCCGGAGGGGGAATCGGAGCGGCGGTCGATGTACGCGGGAAGGAAATTGTGGGAGGTGTCGACCAAATCCCTGGGGTACGAACAGATCCGGACGGACAAGGAAGAGTTCGACACGATTATCATCCAGCCCGTTCTCCGGCAGGGGGGAAAGGTGGAAACCAAGAAGGAGATGCGGATGTGGATGACGAGAGACGAGCGACATGTCTTCGTCCGTCTGTACGCGAAGTTCAAGAAGATACGAACCTGGACGCTGGTGGGGAAACTGCTGCCCGACCAGCAGGGAGGGTAGCCCATGGACGAGGAACTGCTGGAGATCCTGGCTTGCCCGAAGTGCAAGGGAGGCCTGATGCTGACCCCGGAGGAGTCCGAACTCCGTTGCGAGGCGTGCCGACTGGGATACCGCATCGACGACGGGATTCCCATTCTCCTCATCGACGAAGCGACCCCGTATGATTGACGACGGATTCATCGCCCGGGCGTTCGGATACATCGGGCGGTTTCCCTCCTGCCGCCTTCTGGTGGTCGGGGATATCATGCTGGACGAGTACGTCTGGGGGGACGTAAGGAGGATCTCTCCGGAGGCCCCGGTCCCTGTCGTCGCCGTGATCCGGGATACCCGGACGCTTGGAGGGGCGGCAAACGTGGCGCTGAACGTCGTCTCGCTGGGAGCCCGGGTGGACGTTGCCGGCCTCGTGGGAGCCGACCCGGCGGGCCGCGAGGTCACGCGCATGCTGCGGAACCGGGGCATCGGCGTGGCGGGACTCGTCGTTGACCCGGATCGCCCGACGACGGTGAAGACGCGCGTCATCGCCCATCAGCAGCAGGTGGTCCGCGTCGACCGGGAAAAAAAGGAGCCCCCGGCCGACAAAGCCCGCATTGCCCTCAAAAACCGCGTCCTCGCGGCGCTCGGCCGGGCGGACGGGGTGGTCCTTTCCGACTACCGGAAGGGGGCCCTCTCCCGCGAGCTCGTGGAGGAGGTGGCCGCGGCGGCGAGGAAGAAGGGGGTGTTCCTTGCGGTCGACCCGAAGCAAACCGATTTCGCCTATTACCGCGGATGCACCGTGATCACTCCCAACAAGGCCGAGACCGAGGCGGCGCTCGGGGGCCGGGAGCTTCCGGGGGATCTGGAGATCTGGAAGGGGGGAAAGGCGCTCCTGCGGAAGACCGGTGCGAGCGCGATTCTTGTGACCCGGGGGGAGGAAGGGATGAGCCTGGTCGAACGCGGCCGCCGGCCTTTCTTCCACATACCGGCGCAGGGACGCCAGGTGTTCGACGTGACCGGCGCCGGGGACACCGTGATCGCCACCCTTGCGACGGGGTTGGGCGCGGGGGCGCCGCTTCGGGATGCCGCTCTCCTCGCGAACGTGGCCGCGGGGGTCGTCGTTGGCGAGGTGGGAACCGCGCCCATCACCGCGGAAAAGCTTGCCCGGGCCCTTCGAATGCGGAAAAGGGAGCGCGAGGCGGTTCTCGATGAGACGGGAGGCGCGACGCGGGGCGGGGGAAGGGAGCCTTTCTCCCGTTGAGCCGACGAAAAACACCTTCGGCGGCCCGGTTGCTGTTCTCGGTGATCTACCGGGACGACGAGGATTTCGAAAAGGCCGTCCGGACGATCCACGGGCGGATCGGGAGAATCGAATACGCAAGCGGTCCGTTTCCCTTCGACCGGTCCGATTACTACGAAAGGGAAATGGGGGCGCCGTTGTTCCGCCGGTTCCTCCTGGCGGCCGATGATGTGGCACGGGAGGACCTGGTGCAGGCGAAGCTCGCCGCCGAGTCGATCGAGGCGGAATTCTCGGTCGACGGGAAGCGGAACGTGAACATCGACCCGGGGCTGCTGACGGACGAGAACGTCGTCCTCGCCACGGGGAAAAACTACAGCCACCGGATCTACCTGCGCGACGGGGTATTCGCGGACCTGACGCTCGTCTTCGAAAAGGGGGAGTACCGGCCGTTGCCGTGGACGTACCCCGACTTCGCGTCGCCGGAGATCCGCACCTTCCTCACGATGCTGCGCACGCTTCGCCGGGCAGAGAAAATTCGGGGACGGAAAGGGGAATCCTGCGGATGTGGATGAGCATGACCGGGTTCGGAAGGGGAGACCGTCACGGCGAGGACGTCTCGGTGACCGCGGAGGTCCGGTCCGTCAACCACCGGTTCCTGGACATCCATGTGCGGTGCCCCGCGAGATTCCTGCCGTGGGAACAGCGAATCCGATCGATGGTGAGGCAGGGGCTCCGGCGAGGAAAGGTGGACGTCTTTCTCAACATCCGGGAGTGGGGCCGGGCGGGAACCTCCGTCCGGGTGAATCACGGGCTTCTCTCCTCGTTCCTCGCGGAGGCGAACCGGATACGGGAGGAGTATTCCCTGCCGATGGAACTTTCGTTCCGGGACCTGGTCGGGGTTCCGGACATCTTCGTGTTCGCCCCGGAGGGGAACGACCCGGCGGAGGAGCATTGGGCGCTCGGGGAGGGGGCGGTACGGGATGCCCTGTCGATGCTCGTCTCGTCGAGGCGGGAGGAGGGGGAGCGGCTCCGCGAGGTGATCGTGCAGGCGGTGCGGAAGATGCAGGGCCTGTCGGCGGAGATTTCCGGCCTTTCCGCCGATAACAAGGAGCTCGTCCGGGCCCGTTTCCGCGAACGGATCGAGGCCCTTTCCGGCGAGGCAGGGGTCGACCCCGCGCGCGTGCAGCAGGAAGCGGCATTCCTGATCGATCGGCTGGACATCTCCGAGGAATGCGACCGGCTGTCCTCCCACCTGTCGGGCATGGAGGGGCTGATGGCTGTCGCGGGAGAGGCGGTGGGGAAGCGGTTCGATTTCCTCGTCCAGGAAGCGTTCCGGGAACTGAACACGGCATCGTCCAAGTCGGCGCACGCGGGCATCTCGGAGAGGGTGGTCGCCGGGAAGACGGAGCTGGAAAAGATCCGGGAACAGATCCAGAACGTGGAGTGACGCATGGAGAAGGGGGACGTCATCGTCATTTCGGCCCCGTCCGGTTCGGGGAAGACCACCATCTGCCGGATGCTCGTCAAACGAGTCGACAACATGGAGCTTTCCCTATCCTATACCACCCGTCCCCGGAAGCAGGGGGAGGTGGACGGCAACGACTATTATTTCATCGAGCCGGAAAAATTTGATAGAATGATAATTTCACGGGAGTTTCTGGAATTCGCCTCCGTGTACGGACACCGCTACGGGACGTCGCGGGAGGCGGTTCGTTCCATCGTCTCCCGCGGGAAGGACGCCGTCCTGGAGATCGACGTCCAGGGCGGAAAAAAGGTGAAAAAGGAACTTCCGGCCGCAATCCTGGTCGCCGTCTTCCCCCCCGACCGGCGTTCCCTCGAGAACAGGCTGATCGGGAGAGGAAGGGACAGCGCCGAGGAGGTGAGAGCTCGCCTCCGGGCCGCGGACGACGAGGCGCGGGAGCTCCTTTCGTACGATTACCTCGTGGTGAACGACGACCTCGATGCGGCGGTGAGCAGGGTGGAGTGGATCGTGCGGGCGGCCCGCCTCCGGCGGGAACGGGCGTTTGGTCGGCTGGCGAAAATCGTTGACGGAACCGGAAAGGGAAAACCATGGCGCGAGTGACTGTTGAGGATTGCCTTGAGCAGGTGGAAAGCCACTTCGAACTGACCGTTGTGGCGGCGAAGAGGGCCAAGCAGCTCCTGGGCGGGGTAGGAGCGTCGATCGACACGTCTCATCGGAGGGACAAGCCCACCGTGGTGGCGCTCCGCGAGATTGCCCAGGGGACGGTGCGGGTCAAGCGATAACGCCGGAGCACGCGATGCTCCGGCTGAACGACATTGTCGACCGCATCCAGGTTTCCCGGCCTACGGCCGACATCGAGCTCATCCAGAAGGCCTACGTTTTCACGGCGAAGGTTCACCACGGCCAGTTGCGCAAATCGGGGGAGCCCTACCTCATTCACCCCCTGAACGTTTCCTACATCCTGGCCGACTGGAACCTCGACGACGAAACGATCGCCACGGGCCTGCTCCACGACACCGTGGAGGACACGGTAGCCACCATCGACGAGATCCGGGAGCTGTTCGGGGAACATGTCGCCGAGCTGGTGGACGGGGTCACCAAGATCAGCCGTGTCGTCATCTCCGACGTGGCCGATCAGAAGGCCGAATCCCTCCGGAAAATGATCCTCGCCATGGGGAAGGATATCCGCGTGATCCTCGTCAAGCTCGCGGACCGAATCCACAACGTGCGTACGCTCTATCACCTGTCTCCGGACCGGCAGGTCGCCATCGCCCGCGAAACCCAGGAAATCTACGCCCCGATCGCGAGCCGTCTCGGGATGTCCCGCGTGAAGATGGAGCTCGAGGACAAATGCTTCGCGATCCTCCACCCGGACGAATACCGGGAGCTTGTTCTTGCCGCCGACGAACGGAAGCGCGGCCGGGAAGAGCATATCGGGAAGGTGATCGCCCTCCTGGAAGAAAAACTCCGTGAGGCAAAAGTCGATGCGTCGGTCACGGGCCGCTCCAAGAACATCTCGGGCATCTTCGCCAAGATGGCGAGGCAGGAGATCGACTTCGAGCACGTCTACGACCTCCTCGGGTTCCGCATCATCGCGAAGACGATCCGGGAGTGCTACGAGGCGCTCGGCATCGTGCACAGCCTGTTCCGCCCCGTCCCGGGGAGATTCAAGGACTACATCGCGATGCCCAAGGCGAACTTCTACCAGTCCCTCCACACCACCGTGTTCGGCCCCAACGCCGAGATGATGGAAATTCAGATCCGCACCGAGGAGATGCACGGCCTGGCGGAGTACGGGGTCGCGGCGCACTGGCGGTACAAGGAAGGGAAGCAGGTCACGGACAAGGGCGACCAGATGTTCGTGTGGCTCCGCCAGATCCTCGAGCTGCAGCAGGAAATGAAGGACCCGCGGGAGTTTCTCGACACCGTGAAGGTCGAGCTCTTCCCCGAGGAGGTGTACGTCTTCACCCCCCGCGGGGACGTGAAGGAGCTGCCGCGCGGCGCGACGCCCATCGATTTCGCCTACGCGATCCACACCGAGGTCGGGAACCAGTGCGTCGGAGCGAAGGTGAACGGGAGGATGGTTCCTCTCAAGGTGTCCCTGAAAAACGGGGACGTGGTCGAGATCATCACCAACGCGTCGCACAAACCGAGCCGGGACTGGCTGAAGATCGCCAAGACCAGCAAGGCGCTCAACAAGGTCCGCGCGTTCATCCGGCAGGAGCAGCAGGAGCACAGCCTTACGGTAGGGCGGCAGATCCTGGAGCGCGGGCTGCGAAAGCATTCCCTCTCCTTGTCGAAGACATTGAAGTCCAAGGAGTTCGCGGAAGTCCTCGAGGAAAACCGCTTCAAGGCCGCCGACGACTATTGCATCGCCCTCGGGTACGGGAAGGCCTCCCTGTTCCCGCTGCTGCGACGCCTCGTCCCGCCGGACCAGCTGCAGGAAAAGGGGAAGGAGTCCCGACTCGAGGCCCTCATCAAGCGCGTCACCACGAGGAAGCCGAGCGCGATCATCGTCAAGGGTGTGGACGACATCTTCATCCGCCTGGCGAACTGCTGCCATCCCGTGCCCGGTGACCCCATCGTCGGGTTCATCACAAGGGGGCGGGGGGTGACCATCCACGCGAGGAACTGCCCGAAGGCCCTGGAGACCGACCCCGCCCGGTCGATCGAGGTGGCGTGGGAGGAGGGGACAAAGGCCGCCCATCCCGTGAAGCTGAAGGTCATCTGCGCGGACAAGCCCGGGCTGCTCGCCGACATCTCCCGGACCATCACGGCGAGCGACGTGGACATACGCCGCGCCGTGGTCATGACCACGCGGGACAAGCGCGCCATCTGCAGCTTCGACGTCTCGGTGAACGACGCGAAGCACCTGTCCGCGCTCATCAAATCGATCGAGAAGGTGAAGAACGTCTATTCCGTCGAGCGGGGGAAGGGGTAGGATTCTGTTTTCGATTCAGGAACTTTATTAATTCCCTTCCGCCGATTGTGGTAGTTCCCCCATCCCGCAGGGAAGCCGCCTCCTCTCGCGCCCCTCTAAGATTGAATCCGGGGGAAACGTGTGAAGATGGGCCGCTTGTCGGCTGCGCTGCCTACCCCCCGGTTGTGTTTACCGTTGTGCGTAACTCATAGGATAACGACTCCGGCACTGCCAGAAAATGAGGTTGTTCAACCTGTTAGAAGATTATTCCTACTTCCCGTAAGTGGATCGGCCACCGTCATCATCCCTTGCAATCACCCCTGCCAAGAGATACATTCCGTCAATAGGATTGAGGTTACCCCACAGTTAACC
>JBAUKK010000026.1:0-4240 GCA_049577645.1 Candidatus Deferrimicrobiaceae bacterium | reverse complement strand
CGACCGTCCGTTCGACATTCCACAGATAGTTGGCCGACCCGAAAAACACGACCGGGTCGGACGGAAAGATCACGGTCAAGCTGGGCTGGACTCCCCAGAACCCGGAGCCGACCGGGAGCTTGGTGGGAAGCCCGGTGGTATTGTCGAGGGGAACCTCGAACGGGTCCTCCCCGTTGTTCGCCTTAACCCGGACGCCGCCGATATAGAACGGCCCCGGGCCGCCGGGCTTGTTCAATTGGGCACGCACGCTGAACTCCAAATCCCCCAAACCGTCCCCATTCGCATTAAACACCTCTTCCCCTTCGGAAGGTGTAGCGAGCGGCCGGCTCGAGGTCGTGTCGTCACGGTACACGTACGGGACCTTGAATTCCAGCTCGATCCGGTTCGTGAGGCCGTAGCTGAGCGCAAGGGCGGCGATGACCGAATTCCTGTCGACGCTCCGGACATCGATGAGGCCGACGGTGATTGCGGGGAGAACCGTATACCCCAGGATCGCTACCTGATCCGAGGACGAAAACGTGTACTTCAGGGACGGCGTAATGGTGATCGTTCCCTTGGGCGACAGGACCCCGGTTTCCGTATCGACCGTGCCGATATCCCTGTTGGGCCCCACGTAGATCTTCTTCTCCGGGACCTCCCGCGGCGGAGTTATGACGAACGCCGGACCGGATCGGGACTCCGGCGTGGTGACTTCCTGTCCAAGAACCGGACCGGCGGCCGAAAAGGCGAAAGCGACCAGCACGCAGGCGTACAAGACGAAACGATTCGTATTCATGGTATCCTCCTGTTCCTTCCGCTTTCTCTTCCGGGGGGGGCCATTTCCGCTTCCCCGAATGATTCCATGCGGTTCCACCACCCGTCAACCACAGATTGCATAATGCCTTCTCCTTTGTCCCCCCCAAATGCCCTCTACGGACTTTTCGGCCGAGGGAGAAGGAATATTCAGTTTTCGTCTTGTTTTCCCCCCCTTGAAGAGAGTCGGGGCTACGGGATACGCATGAAGCTTGGTCGTTCCTCCCGCGCGGTTATATACTTTAGTTGGCAATCCGTTTCCCGGTTGGGGATTCTTGTCTTGCGGGAAACACGGAAGGACGTCCCGGAGAGTCCGGAAGACCGGATGGAGAACGAGGCATGGGAACGATGACCACCGGACATCGGTTTTTTTCGAGGAGAACAGCAGGGTTGAAGAAAATCTTCCTCGCTGCGATGCTTCTTTCCGCGGTCCTTTTCCCCCTCATGTCCCCGGCGGCGGATGAATCGGTTTCCCTGGTGAAGAAGGCCGAGACGGGGGACGCCGAGGCGCAGATGAATATCGGCCAGATGTATTACGCGGGCAATGAAGTTCCGCAGGATTACACGAAGGCCCTGTATTGGTTCAAACTCGCCGCGGGACAGGGGATAGCGAAAGCGGAGTACTACATCGGGCGGATGTACGCTAACGCGTACGGAGTCACGCAGGACGATGGCGAGGCGGTGAACTGGTATCGAAAAGCCGCGGAGAAGAGGTTCCCGGATGCGCAGACCAATCTCGGGTTCATGTACTTCGCCGGCCGCGGCGTGCCGCGCGATGACGTCGAGGCGGCAAAATGGTTCCGCTTGGCCGCGGAGCAGGGAGATGCCACCGCTCAGACCAATCTCGGATTCATGTACCACACCGGTCGCGGCGTGCCGCGCGATGACGTCGAGGCGGTGACGTGGTACCGGAAGGCCGCGGCACAGGACCACCCGGATGCACAATACGATCTCGCGGTCATGTATGCCAGCGGAGTGGGCGTGCCGAAGGATGACGCGGAAGCGATCAAGTGGTTCCAAAAGGCCGCGGTGCAGGGGAACGCACCGGCACAGAACAATCTCGGGTATCTCTATTTTCTGGGCAACGGTCTTCCCCAGAGCGACATCGAGGCGGTGAAGTGGTATCGCAAGGCCGCGGACCAGGGAAACGCCGATGCCCAGACCAATCTCGGGTTCATGTATTACAACGGGCGAGGCGTCCCGCTCGACCATGCCGAGGCGGCAAAGTGGTTCCGCAAGGCCGCGGAGCAGGGTAATCCCGAAGCGCAGTATAATCTCGGCTTCTTCTATTTCAAGGGACTCGGGGTTCCCTACAGCGACGTCGAAGCGGTGAAGTGGTTCCGCATGGCAGCGGAACGGGGATATCCGCCCGCGCAGGCCAGTCTCGGATACATGTACAACAACGGGCAGGGCCTCCCCCAAAACAGCAGAGAGGCGGCGAAATGGTACCGAATGGCCGCGGAAAAGGGAGATGTCGTTGCCCAGAACAATCTCGGGGATATGTATGCGACGGGAGCCGGGGGAGTTCCCCAGAATTACTTCGAGGCGGCGAAGTGGTTCCAGGCCGCCGCGGAGAAGGGATACCCGGCCGCACAGACCAATCTCGGGGTCCTGTACTTCAACGGGAGTGGCGTTCCCCGAAACAGCGTAGAGGCCGAGAAGTGGTTTCGCAAGGCCGCGGAGCAGGCAGATGCGGCGGCCCAGACCAATCTCGGATTCCTGTTCATTGCCGGGCGCGGGGTTCCCCAGAGCGACGCGGAGGCGGCAATGTGGTTCCGCAAGGCTGCGGAACAGGGAGATGTGGCCGCCCAGCTCAATCTCGGGTTTCTGTATTACAACGGGCGCGGCGTCTCGCGCAACTACACCGAGGCGGCAAAATGGTACCGAAAGGCCGCGGAACGGGGGAATGCCGAGGCGCAGAACAACCTGGGCATGATGTACCAGTATGGAAGAGGCGTTCCCCGAAATGAACGGGAGGCCTTACGGTGGTTCCGATCCGCGGCGGAAGGGGGAAACGTGACGGCGATAACCAACATAGAGAAAATCAGGGTGAAACAAAGACGGCAGTAACGAGCCGCCGCTCCGCCCGGAGGGCGGCGTTCCCAAACCCTCCCGCCGGACGCTTCCGGGTCCCCCCTGTGTCGCGGGCTTTTTACGGGTTTCCACTCGGTTCCCGTCTCTTTTCTTGAACTCCCAGGGCGGATCCGGATTGGCATCCTTCCATAACCCCAGGCGCTTCCCGCGCGCCTCCCTCTCCGCGTCGAGGTACCGGGAAGCGTAGGGAGCGGAGAGATAGCGCCGATAGGCCCAGGCATACCCGCTCCGGACCATCGAGAGGTTGATGTCTGCTCCCGACCGGCGCACGATGCCCACCGTTCTCCTGTAGGCGTCGATATCGACGATTTCCACCGTCACCCTTCTGCCAAGCGCCAACGCCGTAAGTGCTTGCTTGGCCTCTTTTCCGTACGGTTGCCCCGCCATCTCCTCGTGGCGGACCTCCGGAGCGTCGATCCCGTACAGCCGAACCCGGAGTTTCGTCCCTTCCCGGGTGGTCAGGGTGACGGTGTCGCCGTCGATTACCCGGGTCACCTCGCCTTCCACCGTTCGGGGAGAGGCACACGAGGAAACGGAGGAGCCCAGAAGGATGACGAACGCGAAAAGGAAAAGGACGGCGCGACGGGATCGACCGTACATGCGAAATCGCTCCTGATCGGGAACCATCGGATTCGCCTTCCTTTCTCCTATCCCGCGCCCGGGGGAATCGACGAAACATCTTTTTTCCCGAGGGGAAAAATGCGGTAAGGTGGCCGGTGATGGAGACCCTGGCATTACCCAGACCGGACGCGGTGATATTCGACTTCGACGGGGTCATCGTCGACACCGAGCCGCTGCACTACAAGGCGTTTCAGGAAGTTCTCGAACCGCTCGGCATCGGGTTCCCCTGGCGGGAATACGTCGAGGCCTATATGGGATTCGACGACCGGGACGCGTTTCTCGAGGCCTTTCACGCCCACGGAAGGGACCTCGACGACCGGAGACTTACGCAGCTGGTGGCCTCCAAGTCGAAAGTTTTTCTGGATATCATCAGGAACGGGGTTCGTGCGTATCCCGGAGCAGTCTCCCTGGTCACATCCCTTGACGCCTCGGGGCTTCCGCTGGCGATCAGCAGCGGGGCGCTTCGTTCGGACATCCTCCCCATCCTGGACATTCTCGGTATCACCCGCTTTTTCCCCCACGTCGTCTCCGCCAGCGATGTCCGGAAAAGCAAACCCGACCCGGAAAGCTACCGGCTTGCGTACCACTGGCTCCTGCATGCGCATCCCTCGCAGATTTCGTCGCCGGGAAAGTGCCTTGCGATCGAGGACACACCCGCCGGCATCCGGTCCGCGAAAGGAGCGGGGCTAAGCGTCCTGGCGGTCACCAACAGCTGCAGCGAGAAGCAACTGAC
>JBAUKK010000025.1:0-6046 GCA_049577645.1 Candidatus Deferrimicrobiaceae bacterium | reverse complement strand
CCGATGCAGGGAGGCGTCCCCGGACAGCCGGGAGCGCCGCACGGACCGATGGAGGGAGGTCCGGAAAAGACGGTTGTCGTCCCCGAGGAGGTCAAGACGACGTGGAAGGCCGTGAAGATCGAGGTGGAGTTCAAGGAGGCGAAGACCAGGAAAGAGTTCACCATCCCCCTGAACTCCGAGTTCCCGCTCCCGGATTCCGACCTGGTCGTGAAGACCGGCGCCTTCCTTCCCCACTTCTCGATGACGGCCGACCAGATTACATCCGCCTCCAACGACCTGTCGAATCCGGCCTGCAACATCGAGATCCAGGAGAAGGGAAAGCAGGTGTTCAAGGGGTGGCTCTTTGCGAAATTCCCGGATGTCCACCCGTTTCAGCACGACAAGTTCTCGTTGAAGCTGCTGGAGGGCGTGAAGAAGTAGGCCCCGTTCCAAGGAATTCCATCCGAGGGGGGCCTTCCGCGGGACGGTCCCGCCGGGAGGCGCCCCCCGTTGTTCATGGGTCGTCCTTCTCCAAAACCCGGCGGAGCACCGCCATCATCTGCTGATGGATGTGGCCGTTCGAGGCGAGGAGGTCGGGCTGGTGGATATCGTACGGGGAGCCGTCAATCCGCGTCGCCACCCCTCCCGCCTCCCGGAGGATGAGAAGCCCGGCGGCCGTGTCCCAGGGCGAAAGCTTCAGCTCCCAGAACCCGTCGAACCTCCCGCAGGCGAGGTAACACATGTCGAGGGCAGCCGACCCGTCGCGCCGGATCGCCTGCCCGGTGAATACGAACTCCCGGAAAAAATCGAGATTGTTGTCGGTCGCCTCCTTCACGTCGTAGGCAAAACCGGTGGAAAGAAGGGACCGGCGCAGGTCGTCTACCCCGGACACCGTAATCCGCTCCCCGTTTCGGAAGGCCCCGTTCTCCGGCGAAGCGGTGAACGATTCGGACAGGAGCGGATCGAACACGGCACCCGCAAGAAGCCCGCCGTCCCTTTCCAGTGCGACGGAGACACAGAAGCAAGGGTAATTGTGGGCATAATTGGTCGTGCCATCGAGGGGGTCGATGATCCATCGGTACGGCGAGGGGGACAGGTGCTCCGAACTCTCCTCGGAAAGAATCCCGTGGTCCGGAAAGGCGGACCGGATCCGCTCGAAGATGTACGCCTCGGACTGCCGATCCACCTCCGTCACGAGGTTGATCTCCCCTTTGTAATGGATGGACTGCTGCTTCCCGTAGTTCCTCCGGAGGATCTCCCCCGCTCCTCGTGCCACGTCCTCGGCGAATTCCAGCCATTCCCGGTTTTCCAATGCGTGTCCTCCCCGGCTGCTTTGCGTCGCGCGCCGGGTCATTATAATATGGAGATCGTGCCGACCCCGCAAGAGTTGCGCGGACATCCGGAATCTCCTTGCAAGGAGACCACCATGAAGCTCCGAATCCTCACCGTTCTGCTCACCCTCCTTCTCCTGTTGCCGGCGTGCGCCTCCCGGAAGGAAGTGCGGGTCTGGAAGTCCGGCGACAGCATCATCTGCCCGCATTGCGGCCGGGAATTTCCTGTGCCCGAGAAACTGGGCCAATAACAGGCGGTAAATTTACCGGATTCTTCGGGGCGGGCGCAGGCACAGGCAGGGGGAACATGTCGAAAACGATCCTGTCGGGGCATACCGCATTTCTTGTCCTGGTCATCCTGGTTCTCGGGCCGGGCGGGCATGCCCGCGCAGGACACCCTCTCGGCACGGAGGATGCGGAAACGATGGGACATGAGGTGGGCAAGGAAGCGAGATAGGAGACAGAGGGACGAATGCACATCCCCGACGGGTATCTCGGCCCCCCGACATACATCGCGGCATATGCCGCCTGCGTCCCCCTCTGGGGAATTGCGGCCCGGAAGGTTCGGGAAAGCCTCGACGCGCGAAGGGCGCCCCTCCTCGCCATTTCCGCCGCGTTCTCCTTCCTCGTGATGATGTTCAACGTCCCCCTTCCCGGGGGAAGCACGGGGCATGCGGTGGGGGGCGTCCTGATCGCGATTGCCGTGGGCCCCTGGGGAGCAATGCTCTCCATCAGCATCGCCCTCGTCATCCAGGCGCTTCTCTTCGGCGACGGCGGAGTGACGGCGATCGGGGCGAACTGCCTGAACATTGCCTTCGTGATGCCGTTCACGGGGTATTACACGTACCGTCTTCTCTCCCGCATGGTCTCCTCCGAGAGGGGAAAGGCCCTGGCCGCCGGGATCGCAGGATATATCGGGATCAATGCGGCAGCATTCACCACGGCGGTCATGATCGGGATTCAGCCCCTGCTGCACACGGCCCCGGACGGGCGGGCCCTCTACTCTCCCTATCCCCTCTCCGTGGCCGTTCCCGTCATGATGATCCAGCACATGACCGTTATCGGCGCGATCGAGGCCCTGGTCACGGGGCTCGTGGTCCAATACCTGCGGCGGTCGAGGTCCTCCTGGGTCATCGGCTCACAGGAAAGCGGACCCGCGCGATGAGGGAATACCGGAAATTCCTGATCGCCCTGGGACTGATGGCGTTATTGACCCCCGTCGGGCTTTATCTCCCGCAGATCATGAAGGCAGGGGGTGCGTGGGGCGAATGGGGGATCAACGAAGTCCGAACGATGGTGGGCTACGCCCCCGCCGGGATGGAGAAGACGGCGGATGCGTGGAAGGCCCCGATGCCCGACTACGCCCCCCCCGGACGAGAGAACACCCCCCTCCCGACGGAAGGAGTTTACTACCTCTTCTCGGCGTTTCTCGGGATCGTCGCCTCCGGAGGAGGGGCTTACCTGCTTGCCCGCTGGCTGACGCGACGGGGACGGCCTCCCGCCGACAGGCGGTCGTGAGGGGGCAATGGACGATACCGCCAGGGAAAAACGTTTTCAGGAAATGGCCGCGTCGCGGGGGCTTACGGTCCCGGGGAGGACCCACGTCGAGAAGACCCTCCGGGAGCTGTCCCTGTTCTTCTCCCACTCGATGTTCCGGGAGCAGACGGCACGCCGGGCGGGCATCCTGCAAAGGGTGGACCCCAGGGCAAGACTTCTGGCGACTCTCCTATTCCTGGTCAGCGTGAGCCTCTCTCGATCGATCCCCGCGATGCTCGCCCACGCCTCCCTCCCCCTGGCGGCAATCGCCCTGTCCCGTATCCGCCCGGCGGAGTTCCTGGGGGCGGGATTCCTCGTCGCGGTCGCGTTCACCCTCCTCATGGCGGCCCCCGCCACCCTGAATGTGTTTTTCGACGGAACGGTCATCGTCCCGCTCGTCGACCGGGGACGGGAGTGGCGCTACGGGCCGCTCTTCCTCCCGGCGGTGATCGGAATCACCCGGGAGGGGCTTCTCACTGCCGCCACGTTTCTTTTGCGCGCCCTAACCTCGGTCGCGGCGGTCCTTTGGCTAACTCTCTCCACGCGATGGGCCGATCTCCTGCGGGCCCTCCGGTTCCTGCGGCTTCCCGCGATCTTTCTCCAGGTGATCGGCATGACCCTCCGCTACACCCACGCGCTGCTGCGCCATTCCGAAGAGGTCCACCTCGGAAAGAAGAGCCGCACCGTGTGCCGTGCACCGATGGCCGCGCAACAGGCGTGGGTCGGTTCCCGGATCGCCCGCTCCTGGGAAAGGAGTCTCCACCTGATGGAAGAAGTAAGCATGGCGATGACCGCCCGCGGGTTCACGGGAGAGGCGAAGTTCCCTTCCGGCCCGTGGTTCGGCGCCGCGGAGTGGGGGCTGCTCATCACGGTCGTGGTATTCTGTGCCGGTGCACACATCGCCTGATATGCCGGTGACGACGTACCACAGCCCTCCGGTCGCCCCTCTCCTGGAGATGGACGACATCCATTATGCCTACCGGGAGGGAGTCCCGGCACTTTCCGGCCTATCCCTGTCCGTTTCTCCCGGGGAGCGCGTCGCGGTGCTCGGCGCCAACGGATGCGGCAAGTCGACGCTGCTCATGCTTCTGGCGGGCCTGATCTTTCCCCAGAGAGGCTCCTACCGGGCCTTCGGCCGGGAGATCAACGACCCCCTGCTCTCCCGCGACGCGTTCGGGATGTTCTTCCGGAAGGAGATCGGGATCCTTTTCCAGAACTCCGACGCGCAGCTGTTCAACCCCACCGTCGAGGACGAGATCGCCTTCGGCCCCCTGCAGATGAACGACCCCCCCGAGGAGGTCCGGTCGAAAGTGCAACGGGCGATCGATACGTTCGGGATCGGCGCCCTGGCGGGCCGGGCTCCCTACGAGCTCTCGGGGGGGGAAAAGAAGAAGGTGGCGATCGCCTCCATGATGGTGATGGACCCGCAGGTTCTCCTGCTGGACGAGCCCACCGCGGGGCTCGATCCCCGGAGCAGCCGGGCGCTCGTGGACACGATCATCGAGGCGGAGAAGTCGGGGAAAACGGTCGTAACGGCCACGCATGACTTGCACGTCGTCTCGGAAATCGCCCGGAGAGTCCTCGTGATCGGGGAGGACAGGCGAATTCTCGCGTCCGGCGCCCCCGAGGAGATTCTCACGGACAGGTCCCTGCTGCTTGCCGCCAACCTCGTCCATCTGCATCGGCACGCCCACGAGGACTACTGGCACGCCCACGAGCACGAGCACCCCGAGGTCGTCCACCTCCACGAGCACCCCGACGAGACCCCGCGGGCAGGAAAAGAACGATGAAGAAACGGGCGATCGTTCTGAAGTACGGAGAGACACAGGCGAGCCTCCCGGACAAGATCCTCCGAAGCGTCTACCTGCTGGCTGTCCGGCCTCCTCTCCTCCCCCCCTCCGAGGACGCCCTGATACGGCAGAGGATAGCGCGCCCCATCGGATCCCTCCCCCTCCGGATGCTCGTTCGCGCGGCGGACTCGCTGGCCGTTCCCATATCGGACATCACGCGCTACTCCGCCACGGAGAGGTTTCTCACACCCCTGCTCGAGGAAACGGATGCTGCGGGGATCCCGAGGAAGCGGGTAAGCATCTTCATCGCACGAGGGACCCACCGTGCCCTGTCGGACGAGGAACTCCACGCCGCCGTGGGGCCGGAGATCTCCTCCGGCATCCGCGTGGCGCAGTCGGATCCCGACGGCGAGACGATACCGCTCGGCGTCACCTCCCGCGGGACAACCGTCCGAATCAGCCGCCCCCTGATGGAACACGACAGGATCGTCCTCACGGGGACCATCACCTTCCACTATTTCGCGGGGTTCGGAGGGGGAAGGAAGGCCCTCGTTCCGGGGTGCGCAGCGCGGGAAACCGCGTCCGCCACGCATTTCCGCATTTTTCGGACGGACGCGCCCGGAAAGCACCCGCTCTCCCGTCCCGGGGTTCTCGCGGGGAATCCCGTGCACGAGGATATCGTCGAGGCTGTCACCATGGCGGCCCCGACGTTTCTGTTCAACACCCTGCTTACCCCGCAGAGAGAGATCTTCGACGCCGTCGCCGGCCACTGGCAGAAGGCCCACGAGGAAGCATGCGCAAGGTATGCGAAGGTCTACCGCGTCCCCGTACCGAAGCGATATTCCCTCGTGATCGCATCTGCGGGGGGGTTCCCGAAAGACATCAACTTCATCCAGTCGCACAAGGCGCTGGACAATGCGTTCCTGACCGCCGAGGAGGAGGGGGTCATCATTCTCCTGGCCGAGTGCCGGGACGGTCTGGGAAGCTCGTCCTTCCTCCCCTGGTTCCGCTTCGAGGACCCCGCGGAGATGGAGGCCGAACTCCGCGCGAATTATCAGATCTACGGGCAGACGGCCCACGCGACGCTTGCCAAGGCGAAAACCTGCCGGGTGATCCTCGTCTCCAGCCTGCGGCCGGAGGAAGTGGAGAAGATGGGGTTGATCCCTGCCGCCTCCCTCGACGAGGGCGTACGAGAGGCGAAAAGGCTGCTGGGAGAATTGCCTCCCGCTCTTGTCATTCCGGATGCGGGGTATGTGCTCCCGGACGTGGTGGGCAGCGCCGTGCCCCAGCCTCCGGGCAACATCCTGCGGTCTCCGTAGCCGCCTCTCCGGTCACGGAACTTGCCATCATGTTGTTCCCGTCGGGCTCCTTTCTGGTAGAATCGCTCCTGTTATGGCACGGTGGGAATGC
>JBAUKK010000024.1:0-7961 GCA_049577645.1 Candidatus Deferrimicrobiaceae bacterium | reverse complement strand
GAACAGGACATCCATCATGGCGCCTCCTTGCCCCTCTTGAGGCCATGATTGTTTGCTCTCCGGGTTTTCCTCCCGTCTATTGTGATACCAAATTCAGTATACACGATTCGGAGGCACATCGACAGCGGGAATCGTACGCCGGCATCATCCCTGGACCCCGTGACGAAGGAAAATATAGTATCGTTCAGGAATCAGAAACGGCATTTGTGAATCCTACAAGGGCATTGCAAATATCCGTGACCCATTGCCCGACCAAGGAGGAATCATGTCCGTAAGCGGCCCCGTTTTCGACGGAAGCTGGCCCCTATCCGCCCTTCCCTCTCTCGGCAAACCCCTCCCCGAAACGATGCACGCTCTGACGATCCACCGGGGCCGGTACGGGCCACCCTCCGAAGCTCTCCGTCTGGAGCAGGTTCCGGCCCCGCGCCTCCGCGACCGCGACGCGAATCGCGTGCTCGTGTCGGTCCTGGCCACGGGCCCGAACTTCAACACCAACTTCGCCTCGATGGGCCTCCCGGTGCCGGTGTTCGGAAGAGGGGACACCGCCACCGTTCACGTCCCCGGAAGCGACGCCCTGGGAGTGGTGGTGGACGCCGGCACGGCTGTCTCGCGCGTAAAAGTGGGACAGGCGGTCATCCTCGATTCGTGGACCGGGCACAACATCCGGGGATACGAGACCCACGACGGATTCAACGCACAGTTCGTGATCGTCGACGAGGGAAGAGCGATCCCCGTCCCGCCTCCCTTGCGGGGCCATACGCCGGAAAGGCTTGCGGCGATGCTCCTTACCTACGGAACGGCCTACCGGGCCGTCGTCGAGAGGCTTCGCGTCTCCCCCGGAACTTCCGTCCTCCTTCTGGGGGGAGGCAAGGGGACGAGCTTTGCGGGAGCCCAGATCGCAAAGCGCCTCGGAGCCCGGGTAATCCTGTTCGGGTCCAACCCCGAACTTTTCCGATCGCTTCACGAGCGCGGAATCGCGGACGCCTTCGTCGACAGACGCGCCATCCCCCCGGAGGTCTTCGGCCCCATACCGCCGGATGCCTCTTGCGAGGAATGGCTTGCGCGGACGGAACCGTTCCGTCAGGCGGTATACGCCGCCAACGGCGGCCGCCCGGTGGACACGATCTTCGAGCACACCGGCGCTTTCAATTTTCCCCTCCTCGTCTCCACCCTCACCCGAAACGGCGCGCTCGTTTTCTTCGGCGCCACGGGAAAAGGGCTGAAGGGGGAGTACGGGGAAACCTTCTTCTACGAAGGGAAAAGGTTCGTCTTCGACGCGCGGTGGGTGTGGATGCGGCAGAAGCAGGTTCTTTTCCGAAAAGGGACCCCCGGTTCGATCTTTTCGGAAATCGGCCTTCCCCCCGGCCGCAGGGGCCTGATCTGGGGGGCCGACGCCTATTCCCGGGGCTTCGCCCGCGCGGCGCTGGAACGCGGAGCGGAACTCGCCTTCGTCGCATCGCGCTCCACCGAAAAAAAGGGGATCGCCGCGCTCCGGCGGATGGGAATTCCCTCCTCCCGCGTGATCGACCGGGACGGGATGAACCTGCCGCCGGACATGCCCGACCCGCTCACTCCCGACGGAAAGCCGAATCCCGATTACACCAAGGGGTTCATGCGAAACGCCCAGGCCCTCGGCAAGGCGTACTGGGGGATTTTCGGTCCCCGGCAGAGTCCCGACTTCATCGTGGACCGCCCGGACCAGAGCACGATTCACTACAGCACCTTCGTCCTGCGGGACTTCGACGAAAAAAACGCGATGCCCTGCGGGTACGTCCTCATCCGCGGAAAAACGGACCTGTCTCTCCTGGGATCCCACATGTACCGTGCGGACCAGGCGATGGAGGTCGTCCGGCTCCTGGCCGAGGGAAAGATCGTCATGGAACAGGAGGACCTGGAGATCACCGGTCTGGACGGCCTTCCGCAGATCCATCAGAAAATGCTCGACGGCACCATGGAGAAACCGAAAGGGGTCGCGCTCGTCCAGGCGGACCGGGCCGGGCGGGCGATCCGGGAGTATGAGGAGGCGTTCCTCGGGGAGAGGATCGTGGGCGCCGACCCGAAAGAGAACCGTTATCTCGACGTGCGCCTCCTGGGAGAGGTGGGCGTCGTGACGATTACCCGCCCGGAGGCGATGAACGCACTCAACGAGGAACTTCTGTCCCGGCTATCCGCCATCATTCGGGAGCTTGGATCTCTCGGAACGATCGAGGGGAGACCGGTGCGGGCCGTGGTGCTGACGGGAGCGGGCAGGGCATTCGTCGCCGGAGCAGACGTGAAGGAATTCCAGGGCAAATCCGCGGAAGCGATCGGAGCGCTTGCCCGGAAGAACATCGCCGTCTTCACGGAACTCGAAAAGCTGTCCCTTCCCGTGATCGCCGTCATCGACGGATTCGCGCTGGGGGGCGGGAACGAACTGGCGATGAGCGCCCATTACCGGATCGTGACCGAGAACGCAAGCCTGGGTCAGCCCGAGGTCAAGCTCGGGATCATTCCGGGGTATGGAGGCATGCAGAGGCTTCCTCGCCTGGTCGGTCCCGCGAGGGCGGCCGAACTTTGCGTCAACGGCGAACCGGTGGACGGATACACGGCGGTTTCGTGGGGGCTGGCGGACGAGTTCGTTTCCTCCGCGACCGCTTTGTCCGTTGCCGTCCGGCACGCGCGCGAATTTGTTTCGGGAGGGAGAACGGTCCCGCGAAAGGACTGGGACGCGATCGGCGCGATGCAGATGGATGCGCTCCGGCGCCATTTCGAACGAGAGGAGTTCCGCAACCTCCTCTCGGCGCCCCATCCGGGCCCGGAGGAAGCGAAGGACATCCTCGCGGCGAGGAAAGCCGCCGCGCGGGGAGCCCTTCTTGCCATGAAATACGGGTACGAGAACGGGTTTGCGGCCGGCCTGGAAAACGACGCCCGGGCGTTCGGTGAGATCACCGCTTCTCCCGGGGGCCAGGAATGGGTGGGCCGGTTTCTCGGCAAGGACCCGAAGCAATCGTCTTTTCTGGAACTGGTCCCTGCGGAGGCAAAGTGAGAGGGGAGACGAATCCCCCCCCGTGTGCCCACCGCCTGGTCTACTTCATGGTAGGCATGACAAACTCGTCGCCCGAGCGAATCCCCGTCGGCCAGCGTGACGTGATCGTTTTCATTTGGGTGTAGAAGTTCACGCCCTCGGGGCCGTGCACGAAATAGTCCCCGAACAGCGAACGCTTCCATCCGCCGAAGCTGTAAAACGCCACCGGTACGGGGATCGGCACATTGATCCCGATCATCCCCGCCTCCACACGTCTGGCGAATTCGCGAGCGGTGTCCCCGTCCCGCGTAAAAACGGCGGTTCCGTTCGCGAACGCGTGGTCGTTCACCAGCTGCAATGCGCCCTCGAAATCCGGAACGCGCACCAGAGAAAGCACGGGGCCGAAGATCTCTTCCCGGTAGATCCGCATCCCGGGCGTAACCCGGTCGAACAGGCAGGCGCCGAGGAAGAAACCCTTTTCGTGGCCCGGAATCGTAAGCCCCCGTCCATCCGCCACGAGCTTTGCCCCCTCGCTCACGCCGAGGTCAACGTATCGTTTCACCCGCTCCAGATGCTCGCCCGTGACAAGAGGCCCCATATCCGCCTCGGGGGCCTGGCCGGACAGGACCTTCAGCGTCCCGATTCTGTCGACGAGCCGGTCCACCAAGGCGTCGGCGACCTTATCCCCTACCGCGACGACCACGGAGATGGCCATGCATCGTTCTCCCGCGGAGCCGTACGCAGCTCCCATCAAGGCATCCACTGCCTGCCCGAGGTCCGCGTCGGGCATTACGACGGCGTGGTTTTTCGCGCTGCCCAGCGCCTGAACACGCTTGCCATGGGACGTTGCCTTCCGATACACCTGTTCGCCGACCACGCTGGACCCTACGAAGCTTACCGCGGCGACCTGCGGGTGCGAGATCAGGAGATCGACCGCCTCCTTCTCCCCGTGCACCACGTTCAGAACTCCCGGAGGCAGTCCCGCCTCGGCGAACAGTTCGGCGAGACGCATCGGGCAGGAGGGGTCTTTCTCGGAGGGTTTCAGGACAAAGGTGTTGCCGCAGGCGATGGCGACGGGAAACATCCACATCGGCACCATGGCAGGGAAATTGAACGGGGTGATCCCGACGCATACCCCGAGCGGCTGCCGGAAGGAAAAACTGTCGACTCCGGTCCCCACGTTCTCCGAATAGCTTCCTTTCAACAAGTGGGGAATCCCGCAGACGAACTCCACCACTTCCGCCCCGCGCATCAGGGAACCGCGGGCGTCGCTTAGCACCTTGCCGTGCTCGGCCGTGATCAGGGCCGAAATTTCGTCCCCATGCCGGTCCAGCAATTCCTTGAACCGGAACAGGATCCTCGCCCGCCGGAGGGGGGGTGTGGCCGCCCAGGCGGGAAACGCGGCGGCGGCGGCGGAAACCGCTGCCTCCACTTCGTTCTTGCCGGCGAACGCAACGCGGCCGCTCACTTCTCCGGTAGCCGGGTTGTAGACGTTTCCGTAACGACCGCCGGAACCGGGTATGCTTCTGCCGTTGACGAAATGACCGATGGTTTTCGGAATTGTGGCTTCCAATTCGGTTCCTCCTCGTCTTGAAATCGGACAAAGCGTGCCGGATGATGTCCCATTATCGCCTTGATCCCGGGTAAGGAACAAGGGTTTGCTATCTTTTTCCCGGGGATTTTGAGGATACAATAGCGATCGGGAGGATTCCCTGTTGACGGAGCTGCTCCTGGCCCGTTGCCAGATGGCGATGCTTTTCGCCTTCCATATCATCTTCGCGGTTGCCGGGATGGGGATGCCTGTCCTGATGGTCATCGCGGAGGCCGCCTATCGAAAGACCGGCAAACCCGTATATCAGGAACTCGCGAAACGATGGGCCCGGGGGACGGGAGTCCTGTTTGCCGTCGGGGCGGTCTCCGGGACGGTCCTCTCCTTCGAGTTGGGCCTCCTGTGGCCCCGTTTCATGGAGTTCTCCGGAGGGATCATCGGGCTTCCTTTCGCCCTCGAGGGGTTCGCCTTTTTCGCCGAGGCGATCTTCCTCGGGATCTATCTTTACGGGTGGGACAAGGTGTCCCCCCTTCTCCACCTGCTTTCCGGGGTGGCCGTCGCAATCGGAGGAATCCTGTCGGGGATCTTCGTGGTCACGGCGAACGCGTGGATGAACAGCCCCGCCGGCTTCGCCTTGCTGGATGGCAGACCGGTCAACATCTCCCCCCTTGCCGCGATGCTCAACCCGGCATGGAAGACGGAGACGGCGCACATGACCCTCGCCGCCTTCGCCGCTTCCGGGTTCGCGGTGGCGGGAATCCATGCCTTCATGCTCCTCCGGGACCGGGGAAACCTGTTCCACCGGCGGGCGCTCGCCATCGCCCTCGGGGTGGGGGGCGTGGCGGCGATTTTGCTCCCCGTGAGCGGGGATTTCAACGCGAGGTTCATCGCCCGCCATCAGCCGGCGAAGCTCGCCGCCATGGAGGGGCAGTTCCGCACCGAACGGGGGGCGCCTATCCGGATCGGGGGGATCCCCGACGTCGACAGCCAGACGACGAGATTCGCGATCGAGATCCCGCGGGCGTTAAGCCTCCTCGCCTTTCACGACCCCGACGCGGAAGTAAAGGGGTTGTCGGCCTTTCCCCGTGACGAGTGGCCTAACCCCGTGCCGGTCCATCTCGCCTTCCAGTTCATGGTGGCCTCCGGGGCGACGATGAGCGTCCTGGCCCTGCTTTCGGCCCTTTTTGCCTGGAGGAGGAGGGAATGGTTGTACCACCGCCGATTTCTCTTCGCCTTGGCGGCTTGCGGACCGCTCGGAATCCTCTCGGTGGAGGCGGGCTGGGTCGTGACCGAACTCGGCCGGCAACCGTGGGTCATTCAAGGGGTGATGCGCACGGCGGACGCGGTCACCACGGTCGGAGGACTCGCGATCCCCTTCGCCTTCTTCTCCCTTCTCTACCTTGCCCTCGGAGTCTCCGCGGCCTGGCTGCTCAAGCGCGAGGTCTCGGCAAGCCCCGCTTTCCCTCTCGACGGGGGAGGCGGCAGCGAGCCCGGGTAGGAGATGCCTTCCCTTCCTTCCCTGCTGGCGGGGAGCATTCTCGGATCCCTTATGCTCTACGCCCTGCTGGGCGGCGCCGATTTCGGCGGGGGGGTCTGGGACCTGTTGGCACGGGGGCCCCGCGCCGATGCTCAGAGGCGACTGATCGCGCGCGCCATCGGGCCGGTCTGGGAGACGAACCACATCTGGCTCATTGTGGCGATCGTCATTCTCTTCACCGGTTTCCCCCCGGCATTCGCCGCAATCTCCACCGCGCTGTTCGTGCCGATGACCCTGCTCCTCGCCGGGATCGTCCTTCGGGGGGCCTCCTTCGCGTTTCATGCGTATCGCCTGCACGAGGAACACGGAGCGGGTCGGTGGGGTACTCTTTTCTCGGGGGCCAGCCTCGTCACCCCGGTTCTGCTCGGCGTCACGATCGGAGCCCTCTCTTCCGGACGGATCCCCGCGGAACCGCTGACCTTCACCGGGGACACGGCGAGTTGGCTCGCCCCCTTCCCCCTTTCGGTGGGCCTCCTCACGCTCTCCGCCTTCTCCTACCTGGCCGCGGTCTACCTCATCCTGGAAACGGATGACCCCGACCTGCGGAGCGACTTCCGCAGCCGCGCCCTCTGGGCGGCAGCGGCGGTCGCCCTGCTGTCCGTTTTCGTCCCCGTCATCGCCGCTTCGGGAGCACCCGACTTCCACAAAGCGCTTACGGGAGGCGACTGGTTTGTAAGCGTGGTGATGTTCTACGCCACCGCCGCCCTGGGGGCCTGCGTCTCCCTGGTTCTCTCCGCGTACCGCATCGCGCGGGTCTGCGCCGCCGCCCAGGTCGTCCTGATCCTTCTCGGCTGGGGTCTGGCCCAGTTTCCGTTCCTCGCCCGGCCGGCCATCACCTTCTCCTCGTCCGCGTCCTCCCCTTCCACGCTTCGCCTCCTGCTCCTGTTCCTCGCGGCAGGGGCGGTCCTCCTGTTTCCGGCCATCTTCCTGCTGATGCGAATCTTCAAAAGGGAGGCTTTGTCCGGCCGGTACCGGGAGACCCCTTGACGGATTTCGAGACGTTCCTCAGCGAAGCCCTCCCCCGCCTCGGTCTCGCCCCCGCCGCGCTGGTCCGGCGGAACATCCGTCGCCGGGTCATGCAAAGGATGGAGTCGGTGGGCGTCCACGATTTTTCCTCCTATCTCCTGTTTCTCCGAAGGAATCCTTCGGAATGGGATATTCTGCGTCCCCTCTTCACCGTGACGATTTCGCGGTTCTTCCGCAATCGCCGGGTTTTCGATGCCCTCTCCCGCCATGTGCTGGCGCCCCTGGCGGCGAAGGGACACCCTGTTTTTGCCTGGAGCGCCGGCTGCGCGTCGGGGGAGGAGGCCTTCACCCTCCGTATCCTGTGGGAGGAGCTTCCGGGGCGGAAACCTCCGATGTCCATCCTTGCGACGGACGTCGCCGGCGCCTGCCTGCAACGGGCCGGGGAGGGGCTCTACACGGAAAGCAGCCTCCGTGAAGTGCCTCCGTCGATCGTGGAAAGACATTTCCGGGAGGAAGAGGGGCGGTTCCGGCTTCGTGAGGACATGGTCCGTTCCGTTACGTTTCGGGACCACGACCTGATGGGAACCCCTCCGTCAGGGGCGTTTCACCTGGTCCTCTGCCGAAACGCGGCGTTCACCTATTTCGCCATGCCGCGGCGGGTTCCGGTCGCCGGGGTGATCGCCTCCGTGCTGTCTCCCGGCGGTTTCCTGGTGATCGGGAGGACGGAAACACTTCCTCTGGAGGCTGCGGTATGGTTCGCTCCCGCCTTCAAAAAACTGAACATTTTCAAATACCTGGGGCCGATAATCGACCCTATTCCATAACATCACCCAAGTACGCGGCGCGAACCTTCGAAGCGTTGCGAAGCTCGGAGGAATTGCCCGACAAGGTGATCGCACCCGTCT